>NZ_JBHIQH010000035.1:0-3118 GCF_042196485.1 Bartonella sp. AD24XZML
TTATAAGAAAAATTTTTTGTTATGTACAATTGCTGGAACTTTGATTTTTTCTCATTTCGGTTCAACTTATGCAAATACATCGGCTCCTGAAACTCCTGGAATTTTGGGGAAGATTGAATTAAATAAGGGAGAAGAAAAGACTTTAAATAATGTTCTTGTCCGCGATAAAGGACCTGGAATATTAGCGCATGATAAAGCAGCTATCACAATTGTAAAATCAACAATACACACGGAAATGTCTGCACTTTCTGTATCAACAGGTGGACGCATTCATGCTAAAGAAATTGAAGCAAATACGGTGTACAAAGGTTTAGAAACAAAGAATGGTACAATCAAAGTTGAAGATTCAACCATAACCGTCCAACGAGGAGGTGCCGGTGGTATCGTTTTTTATGAAACAAAAGATTCTTCACTGAAAAATGGAGAAAAAGTTGTCAATAAGGTTGTTCTTAGCAATACAAAACTTCTTGTGAAAAACGGCACCGGTATCCTTGGTCCCTACTGCTCAAGAGCAGTTGCTGAAGTTCAACTTAAAGACTCAGAAATTCGATCTGACGTATTATTGAGAAATAAAACAAAACGTAAATATTATGACAACGATACTCTTCCTGTAACTTTAGCGTTAACCGCTGATAATTCGACAATAGAAGGACGAGCAAGAACTTTAAAAGTGAATACAACGGTTTTGACTCTGAATAACAAAAGCAAATGGTACTTAAAGACCTCTCAAGAGGAAGTCGATACTGACTTTAATGTGTTTAACTATGAGCTCAGTGATATTAAACAACGAGCCCTTTCTACCGTTTCAGTACTGAATCTTAATAATAGTTCTATCATATTTAAGACACCACAAGGGCGGGAAAAAGATCATTATCATACCTTGTATGTAGGGCGAACAGCTGAGGTTCGTAGACCTGAGGGAAGTACAATCCCCGATATAGAAAGCACTTATAATACAGTTTACAATGCCACAGGCGATGCAAAAATTTATTTTAATATTGAATGGAGTGATGGTCTAGTAAAAGAACAGCAAAAAGCTGACCGCCTCCTTATTCATGGTGATGTATCAGGCAGCACAACAGTCCATATCAAGAACCTTGCGAAAGGTGAGATATTAAAAGCTGAAGATTCTGTTTCCTCAAATATGCGTGGTCTTTCACTCATTCAAGTTTCTGGAAATGCAAATGAAGATTCCTTCAAACTTGCACACGGCTACACCACAATGGGGGGCTTGCCCTATAAATATATACTCAAAGCCTATGGTCCAACATCCAGCCATGGGACAGCCGATCGCATACAAAGTCATTTTAGCGGAATATCACAAGAATCAAAAGAAAATACCCTCAAAGACTACACAATCTACACGATATCAGCATTAGGACAAATGATTGAAGGCGTTTCACCAAAAGAGAAAGAAGCGCAAAATACCGGTTCATCATCCCTTGGACAAGCAAACAACGCACAAAACATTTTGGAAAAAAATCAGAATTTCTGGGATTTTCGCTTGCAAAATGCGACTCTAGATAATGAAGGAAAGATCAGAGCTCTCGTTCCTCAAGTGGCAAGCTATTTGTCCATGCCTAACGCACTATTCTCAGCTGGACTGGCTGATATAAACAATCAAAACACTTTACTCAACTCGATACAGGAAAACACCTTTGAGACAAAAGATCATAAAAACAAAGGAGTCTTATTCTCGACTTATGGAAATAAGATGACATTATCCTCTCACCGTACGCCATTACAATATGGCTATGGTGCCGATATTCACTATGCAGCTTTACAGGCAGGCATTACATTAGCAGCTCTAGAAGATCAAAATATGACCACCAATTTTGGTTTTTTAGGGACATATGGGAAATTAGCTTTCACCCCTAAAGACATGGAAGGTGCTGACAAGAGTACACTCAATAAATGGTCAATTGCTGCATATAGTGGGCTGCGCCATAATAATGGGATATACATCCATGCACTCTTCTCCTATGGAATGCTCAAGGGAGATATCACCACAGCTCTCATAGGAAAGACTGCAGAATTGAAAAATGCTGATACATTCAGTGCATCAGCAACTATTGGACAAAAGTTCGAAACCAGTAGGAAAGGATTGGTCTTTGAACCACAAGCACAACTTGTTTATCAACACCTCGTGCTTGGCACACTCTCAGATGTCGATGGCTTTGATGTAGATATGGGAAATCCTTATCAATACTTAGTGCGTGTTGGTGGACGCTTAACGCAAACGAAGCTTTCTATTGAAAACGGCGGTATTCTTTCTTTCTATGGTAAACTAAACGTTGTTAAAGCTTTTTCTAACAATGGTACGATACAGATTGGTGAACCATTCCATCTTGATTCTATAGGAGCGTCTGTTGAAGGTGGACTTGGTGTAAATGCACAATTATCACAAAATATCGCACTTTATGCTGATGTTAACTATCAATATAAGCTTCAAAAAACTGGTATATCTGGAGCAAGCTTTTCAGGCGGAATACGCTATCAGTTTTAAGAAAAAGCAAAAAACAATTTATATTCTATTCATTTTAATAAAAGGCAGTACAAATATGCTGCCTTTTTACAATCTATCGGAAAGAAGCGTCAATAACGATTCTTTCTACCACCTTTCTTGAGCCAATTAATCTCACTCAAACCAAATGTAACAAAATCTGTTATCTCTGAATGAATACTGAATTCTCAAAAGAGCTGCCTTTTTGATTTATAAAAATCAAATGCTTTTAATAAATTTTTTTTGTATTTTAAAACACGTAATAAATAATTCTCTGTGTAAGAAAATCAATTAAAAGCTTTTTGTAAGCACACAACAACAGCTTCTCCAAAAACTTTGTAGAGTTTCCATAACAACAGCCTTAAGCAACAAACATCCTTGCAAAATATTTTGTTTCTTAACACTTTTAAACGGAAGACTTATTAAATTAGCTTTTCTGCAATTCATAGTTGCTAACTGCAATCTCTATTTTAAAAACTCTTCTAAAATCATTTTTAAACGATAAAGAACAGGATGCAATATTTCGTTTTGTTGTTTACAATAAAAACATAATGATATAGAAACTGTCTGGGTACTTGCGCCATCAGGGGAATGAAGTAAGCATCAAAGCATACC
>NZ_JBHIQH010000036.1:0-12016 GCF_042196485.1 Bartonella sp. AD24XZML
GGTATGCTTTGATGCTTACTTCATTCCCCTGATGGCGCAAGTACCCAGACAGTTTCTATATCATTATGTTTTTATTGTAAATAACAAAACGAATTATATCGATGGTGTTCTCTATGATTTGAAGTTTTGCTTCAGAAAAACTTTTTTCATGATCATAAAAAGTTGAGTTCATAAAACCTAGCTTGGTTAAGCTTATGCTAAAAGCACTATGAAGTATGATATTTAAAAATTGTCTATTAAAGATAATCGCTATAAAAGCTCTATAGTGTTGAGATGTATTATTTGATGCATTCACCAAAACGATTAGCAAATTTTTTCTGCTATAAGAAGAAGAGATGAGGGGGCTATTCACAGGCTTTCTTTAAAGAGGCTAAGGGTAGCAAAGTCCATTTTTCTAAGGAAGCACAGCCCATTTCGCGATGGTGTTCATGGATGCTATAACGCTAAAGCCATAGAGTCCCATCATCTTTACGCTTACGAAGGAGCAAGCCCGTCACACATTTTGCTAGCTCCCAATGTTTGTGACAAGCCCTTGGCACTTGAGGCAGTTCATGAGAGGAATTCTCAGGCTTTTCTTATATAACTTTTCTCCACACGCCAGCCCTGCTTGTAACGTGCAAGAAAATTTTTAATTGATTCAACATAAAACAAGTTTGAAATGAGAGAATCCTACGATATTAGGGACTCTCATTCAATATGCAAAACAAAGAATTATCTTTATAAATCAATATACTGTATGGAATGAGAGGGATAAGCATTTGTCAAAATGGTTTGCCTAAAAACGGTACATGGACATATAAATGAATCCTTACAGGGTGCTGTTAAGCTAATGGATTGAAGAAACAGGAGGATAAACATAGAAAAGGTATGAAGAGAGAGTTTCTTTTATCATTATCTTTTCCAATGTAGTCTTCTTTTTATTATCTAAAAATACACTTTGCTTAGCTTTATAGACAAATTCGATAATGAATATGCCGCGCGACTCGTGTAAATAGGAGGGAAGGAGATCATTGAGGAGAAAAGAAAAAAGTTTCAGGGGATAAGAATAGTAGCTTACATAGATTAAAAAGGCAGTATGTATACTGCCTTTTTTGTTAAATTGAATAGAATGAATAGGCTATTTACAGCCTTTCCTTAAAACTGATAGCGTATCCCTCCTGAAAAGTTTGTTCCGGATATACCAGTTTTTTGCAGCTTTTTTCGATAGTTTATATCACCATGGAGGGCTAAACTGCGAGACAATTTTGCATTGATGCCAAGCCCACCTTCAATAGAAGATCCTGTAGGATCAAGGGGAAAGGTGTCGCCAATCTGTACTTTACCATCATCACCAAAAGTTTTGAGAAAGTTCACTTTTCCATACAGAGAAATGACACGGTTCTTTTCTGTGGAGGTAGTAGTTTTTGTCAAACGTCCACCAATGCGTACTAACCATTGATAAGGTTCACCGATATCAACTTTAAGATTATCAGCATCAGAAAAGTCATTAAAGATTAGACGCTGGTAAACAAGTTGTGCCTGGGGTTCAAACGTGAGGGCTTTAATACCCGTTGTGAATTTTTGACCTATTGTTGTTGAGGCAATTAACATTTTTATATCATCGACTTTAGTGGTACTGTTAGCGATGGCTGTAGAGATATTTCCTTTCCAGATCCCATAAGAGAAGAGTGTATCCATATAGAAACCGCTATTATGCTCTATACCGCTGTAGGCTGTGACTGCCCATTTGTTAAGCGTACTCTTGTCTGCATCTTCTATATTTTGGGGGGTGAGGGATAATTGAGCATAGGTTCCGGTAAGACCCCAATATAGGATTGTATTTTGGCTCTTTTGTGCAGAAGCTGTAAAACCTGCTTGTGTAGCAGCATAGCGAATGTTTGTGTTATAGCCATATTGTTGTGACGATAGGGTTGCGATACTTCCATAGGAAGAGAGAAAGAATCCATTTTTTTGACGTTATCTTCGATCCCTATAGCTGTTGTTCTCAGATCAGCTAACAGAGTACTTTGTTGAGCCATATCGATAAAACCAGCGTAGAAGAGAGCATTAGGTACGGCCAAATAGCTCGCTACTTGTGGTAAAATAAATTTCTGCAAACGGAAATCCCAGAAATTATCATTTTCTCCCAACAGGTTTAGTGTTTCATTTGCAGCACCATAGCTGGATGTTGGTCCATAAGCGGTAAGCCTATATTTATAAGGTGAACCAGTTGCTTGGATATAACCATTGGCTAATTTGAAGGAATTTTCATCTGCTTTCCCGGAAACTTGAATGAGCGAAACTCCACTGGTATTAGAAGAAGGGTGAAAAGCTTCTGTTATATTATTGCTATCTTTGAAATCACTCATAACATAAACTGTTGTTGTACCTAAGACATCCCCTTGGATCAGAAGTCGATCATTTTTTTGATCGATTATATCAGAGCTCTCAACAGATCCAACATTAAAAGAAATCTTTGCGTCACCAGAAGCATTGTAGACTGCTTGCGTGTCTGGTTTCCCAGAACCTATATGCAATGTATGATAATGGTTTTCTGTCGGCTGTTGAAAAACAATGGAACTATTGTCGAGATTAAGTATAGAAACATCAGAATGAGATCTTTGGGCAATATCAAGTAACTTGCCCGCATCATCTTTTTCTTTTGTGCTAGTGTTTACGAACCATGTTGTATCGTTTTTGAGATCGAAAGTTGTTCTGCTGTTTCCGTCATTTCTTACTCCCCCCTGTAAGAGAGAGTTTTCTGCGGTGAGTGTAAAGATTTGATCAGGTTTTGGCGTATCATGAGTTGTACCCACGAATAACCTGTCGGCACTGATTTTTGAATCTTTGAGGTTGAGTTTACCATTTGATGAATTGTTGGCAACAATACCCGTTCCATCTTCGACAAAAAGGTTTGTATTGGTCAGGTTGATTCTTGAAGTCTGATCGTTTTTGGAGTCATCAATGCTTATCCCATTGCACTGTGCTTTCGCAGAAATATCTGTGACATCAATATATCCGCCATCTTTTAAGACAAATGCAGCTTCTTTTGCTTTTACAGTTCCTCCAGTCATTGTGATTTTAGATTGTTCACCATCTGCATGAAGCCCATTATTTTCAGATGTTACTATAACATTATCATTTAAAGTAATTGTGCTGCCTTGCTTGACTTGTACCTCACCGCCAAAGGAACCGCCGTCCGTTACCGTTATTTGGGAATTATCATTAGCCAAGAGAGCCTTTTGTGCGTTCTTAACGGTGATATTTTTTAAAGTAACCGTGCTTTCCTTATCAGCACTTACACCTGTGGTTATCGGTTTATCATCGCTGCTGCTTGTTATCACGACATTTTCTAACTTGTTGTTGTCACTCTTGCTGTTTTCAAAAGAAGCCCCTGTCTCGGAAACAGTGATAGATCCTCCTGTCATTTGAATGACACCACTGTTTGCTTCAAGTCCGATGATAGCCTCTTTAATGGTTGTATTGCCATGCAATTCAATTGTACTGTTGGGGACGTTAGCCCATGCACCTTTTCCATTGCCATCTGCCATTAGAGTGGTATCTATGCCATCAATATATCCACTATTTGCTGCAACTAATGCATTTTTTTTCCAGTTACAGTTCCCCCAATCATCGTGATTTTGGATTGTGCACCATTTGCATTGAGGCCATATTCATCAGAGGACGCTGTAACATTGTTCTTTAAAGTAATTGTAGAGCCTGTACCAGCGTATATTCCATGCTCTTTTGCATTAAAGTATCCTCCTGATACCGTTGTTTGAGAATTATCCAACGCTTCTATACCCACTTTTGCTTGAGTAACTGTTACGTTTTCCAAGATGACTTTACTTTCCTTATAAAGAGCTATTCCTTTTTCCATTAAGTCATCTTTACTGCTCGTTATTGTCACATTTTTCAGCTTGTTTTTATCATTTTTGCTATCTTCGAGAAATAAGCCTACTGTAGGAGCAATAATACCTACTGCATTCATTTTTATTATACCACCGTCTGTTGCCATTACACCGATTTCTTTAGCCTTAATCGTTGATTCTGATAAGTCAAGAAAGCTATTAGGTTCGATAATGCGTACAGTGCTCAACCAGTCGTCCTCCATGTTTTTGCTGTCGTGAATTATTGCTAAATTTTTTCCAATTATTCCACTACCTTTTATCACTATTATACCGCCAACAGTGAAGTTGGATGCTTCCTCAGTTATTCCATGAAAATTCATTAAGATTTTTTCGGCTTTTACATTAGTATGAGCACTAAACAGCGCGATTGTCGCAACAGCTGTACAGGATAGTAAAAATTTTTTAGACATGAAGATTTTCCTTAACTTATAAGCCTCCGCATATTTTTTCCCCTCTTATAAAAAGGATAAAGAATACACAATTTTCATCGGGAGGTTATATTATTTTAACTTTTATATAAAGTATTTATATAATTTTATACTTTATTTATTTTTTATATTTATATATTAAATTTATTATTTACTTGTATTATATAATAATTTTTTATTAAATGGTTTTTTATTTTGTAAATAACTATGTAATTTATAATTTATAAAACAAATTATTAAATATAAACTATTATAATTTGAATCACATAATGAATTTAATATTTGTTTTCTGTATATCTAAAATATATTTATGTATATACTTAAATAATACTTATGATGATTGATAAAGCTTTAGCTCTTCTTTATGATTTCCTGAGCATTTTAGATAAATTGAGTACAAAGCATTGTGTTATGTTTGTTATGCCTGATCGGATTTTCTGCGCAAAAAGGTATTTTGCAGCAGATCTTCTGCCGTAAAGAGGTGAAGGGAATTCCTTTAAAGAAAAGCTAGTACATCTACTGCATGAAGAAGAAAGAGGTTTCTTTAAGGAATAAAAAGGACTTTAGCAGAAAAGAAAAGCAGGGTTTATTTACAAGAGGTAATATCAACAAAAGGGCTACATAATATTATAGAAAATTAAAAAAGCTGCACAATACAGAGTTGTGCAGCCTTTCTGTGCAAACGAACGGGAAAGCAACGCTCGCTTTTACACTTTTTTCAGTCTCATACGCTTGTACATGTGCTTTCCTTCTCATGTAGGGTACAGGCTGCTCTGCTTAAAATAAGAGGTTCCGAGAAGAATTTCCTTTCCTTAAAACTGATAGCGTATACCACCTGAAAAGCTTGCACCACTTATACCAGTTTTCTGAAGCTTTTGTTGATAGCTTACATCACCATGAAGCGAGAAATTGTGGGAGAGTTGTGCATTGATGCCAACGCCGCCTTCAATTGCAGGTCCCATAGGATCAAGGTCAAAATCTCTGCCAATATGAATGGTACTATCATCACCAAAAGTTTTGATCAAGTTTACTTTTCCATAGAAAGACATAGGACGGCTGTTTTCAGTGGAAATGGTTTTGGTCAAACGTCCACCAACACGGATCAACCATTGAGAAGGATTGTTCACATCAACAGTAAAATTATCAGCATCTTCAATGGTGTTAAACATCAAATGTTGATAGGCAACTTGTGCTTGTGGCTCGAAGGTTAAACCTTCTACTCCGGTTGCAAATTCTTTGCCAACAGTGGTGGAGATACTCAACATTTTGGCATTTTGCAATTTTGCAGTTTTGCCAATGATAGCATTGCCGATATCTCCTTTTAGAATTCCATAGGATAACAGTGTATCCATATAGAAACCATTGTCATGCTGTATACTGCCATAGGCTGTAATGGCCCATTTATCCAGCGTGTTCTTTCCTGCATCTTTCATGTCCTTTGGTGTGAACGACAGCTGCCCATAGGTGCCTACAAGACCGAGATGTGTTGTGGTATTTTGCCCTTCAATTGCTGCCAATGTGACACCGGCTTGGAGAGCAGCATAGCGAATATCAGCACCATAACCATATTTGAGAGGACCACGCTCAGAAGATAAAGTTCCTGTGCTTCCATAGGTGTAAAGGAAGAAACCAGTTTGTTTCTCCTCTTCTTTTCCTAAGACGGATGTTCTGATATTGGCTAAAAGCGCGTTTTGTTTAGCCATATCGGTCAATCCACTGTAGAAGAGAGCATTTGGCATGACCAAATAACTTGCTGTTTGTGGTACAAGGGCAACGGTAGGGATATTTGTTTCAGGATCAGGATTTGAACCAGAATTGGAACCAAGCAGTTCGGGTTGCAAACGGAAATCCCAGAAATTTTCATTCTTTTCATCAAACAGGTTTTGCGCAATATCGGCTTTGCCTTGGCTTGAGTCTGGTCCATAGGCACGTAGTGTATACATATCTGGTAAGCCACCTCTTGTGGTATAGCCATTTACAAGTTTGAAAGAGTTTTCTTCTGCTTTTCCAGAAACTTGAATGAGTGAAAGACCACGGATATTGGCAGCAGCAGAGGTGTTTGCTTCGACATTGTTCTCTTCTAAGCGCCCCGTGACATAAACTGATGTGTTGCCAGAGACATCTCCATTGATTAAAAGTCTATCGGTTTTTTGGTCCTCTATTGCAGCACCATCACTCCATTCAGCGTTGAAGTAAATCTTCGCATCATCCGTTGCATTGTAGACTTCTTGTGTGTCTGGTTTACCAGAACCTATATGCAATGTTTGGTAGTGATCTTCTGTTGGTTTCTCAAAAACAATGGAGCTGTTGTTGAGGTTTAGCACAGAAACATCAGAACGAGATCTTTGAGCGATATCAAGTAGATTGCCATCATCATCTTTTTCGTTTTTGCTGATTTTCAACGTCCATGTTGTATCGTTTTTCAGATCAAAGTGTACATTTCTGTCTTTAGCAATATTCGCTCTGCCCTCTAAAGTAGACTGATCAGCGCTTAATGTGAAGGTGCCGTTGGAGATCGCTTTAACCTCTTTACCATCCCACCACTCTTTATCTTTCCATGACGTTTTGTCCCAAAAAATACCATCTCCTAATAATACGTCAGCATGAACTTCTGATTTTTTAAGATTGACTGTGCCGATTGACAATTCTTGAGTATCTTCAACGTTATTCTTAGTGAGAGCTCCAATAAGAATTCCTGTGCCGTTTTTAACGTTAATATCTGCATTGGTTAAATTGATTTCACTACTTGGATGTTTTTTGGGATCATCTGATTCATTGAGTTTGGTACCAAAGAGATCTAAAAACTGTACGCCGCTAACTCCTGCTGTTACAGAAACATTTGTGAGATCAATATGTCCACCATATGCTACGCCTAGTGCAACTTTTTTTACTTCTATTTTGTTTTCTACGGCATTCTGTGCTGCTTCAATATCACCATTAATCATCTTAATCGTGCTATTATTTCCTGCAGTAAGACCAAAATCAAAATTTTGAATGGTTGTTTTACCATTTAATTCGATTGCACTGTCAGGCTCCGCAACGTTTACGGCAATGGTCTCTTTTTTACTTTCACCACCGGTTATTGTTAAATCTCCGCTAATGATTTTACTCCCACCATCTGCATAAAGACCTTCATCAACATTTTGAATAGTTGTTTTGCCCGTTAACGTAATTTCACTCCCTTCATCCGCTGTCCATACACCAGAGCGGCTTTTGTCGGTGTCTTGATCAATTGTTTCACCTCCGACTACGGTTAAATTTTCGCTGGTAATTTTACCACCATTAACTGCTCCAAGACCGTTCAAAGTATTGTTAATTGTTGTATCGCCATGCAATTCAATTGTGCTATCAGGACCAAAGGCCTCTACACCGGTTCCTTTGCCATCTGTTGTTAAAGCAACATTCGTGGCATCAATCTGTCCACCTTTTTCTGCAAATAATGCAGTTTGTGTATTTCCTATTGTTGTTACTTTTCCTCCTGCCATTGTGATCTTAGATCCTGAACCATCTGCACGGAGTCCATTACCACTAGATGATGCGACTGTAACATTGTTGTTTAAAGCAATGGTGCTGCCACTCTCTGCGTTAATCCCTATATCGTTTCCAACAAATGATCCTCCTGATATTTTGATTTTAGAATGATCCATTGCATATACGCCGAATTTTGCATTTGTAATGTGTACATTTTTTAAAGTGACATTGCTTGCTTGGGAATTTAATCCTGTAAACACCACTGTTTCATCTTTTTGACTGCTCGATATTGTCACATCTTCCAGCTTATTTTCATTGTTTTTACTGTCATAAAAGGTAGCACCAACTGTAGAAGTTGTAATAGTTCCTCCGGTCATTTTAATTATAGCATTTTTTTCTGCATAAAGCCCAAGAAAAGCATGATCAATTTCTGTTCCATGCAATTCGATCATACTATTAGGGCCACTGGCATTTGCACCAGCTCCACCACCTGTAGCTACTGAGAGAGAAACATCTGTAACATTAATATGTCCACCGTTTTCAGCAGTTAATGCTGCATAAATTCCTCCCTTAACTTTTCCTTTCGCCATTTTGATGGTGCCATTGTCTTTTGCCCGGAGCCCAGTGTTATCAGATGATGTAATTTTAGAATCATTTATAGTGATTGTGCTGCCGTTTTGCGCAAATATTGTTGCTTGTTTCGAATCAAATGAACCTCCAGACACTGTTATTGTGGAGTTATTATTTGCAAATATGCCTGTTGTCGCTTTAGTGACGGTTACATTGTTTAAAGCAACAGTGCTTTTTTCGGCACTTATTCCTTTATCTATCAAGGCGTCATTTTTGCTGCTCGATATTTGTACATTTTCCAGAGTGTTTTTATTTTCACCACTTCCGCTAGCGTTGAAAAGAGCACCTATTTGAGAGGCTGTAATGGACCCATCAGTCATCTTGACTGTAGCTGCATTTTGTATATCAAGGCCGTTTACAACTTTTTCAATGGTTGTGGTGCCTTTTAATGTAATCATGCTGTCAGCGCCATCGGCTTTTGCGCCAGTTCCAGTGTCATCTGTTGTTGTTAGAGCAACATCTGTGGCATCAATCTTTCCACCTTTTTCTGCAAATAATGCAGCTTGTTTTCCACTTACAGCACCTTTTGTCTTCGTAATTTTGGCTGGACCTTCTGCATGAAGTCCGTAACCATCAGATGATGTAACTGCAGCTTTTTCGTCTAAAGTAATGGCGCTGCCTTCTTTAGCATATACCCCATCAGTTTTTCCGTCGAATGAACCTCCAGACACTGTTATTGTGGAGTTATTATTTGCAAATATGCCTGTTGTCGCTTTAGTGACGGTTACATTGTTTAAAGATACAGTGCTTTTTTCGGCACTTATTCCTTTATCTATCAAGGCGTCATTTTTGCTGCTCGATATTTGTACATTTTCCAGCGTGTTTTTATTTTCATCACTTCCGCTAGCGTTGAAAAGAGCACCTATTTGAGAGGCTGAAATGGAACCATTAGTCATCTTGACTGTAGCTGCATTTTGTATATCAAGGCCGTTTACAACTTTTTCAATGGTTGTGGTGCCTTTTAATGTAATGACGCTGTTGTTGTCAGCTTTGGCACCAGTACTCTTTTTTTCAGTTTCAGAGCCAGTNGACGCTGTTGTTGTCAGCTTTGGCACCAGTACTCTTTTTTTCAGTTTCAGAGCCAGTTATTGTCAAATTTTCGCTAACGATTTTGCTACCAATTGTTGTATAAAGCCCAGTTACCATATTTTCAATGGTTGTGGTGCCTGTTAATTCAATAATAGTATTCGGCAAGTAGGACTCTATACCAGTGCTATTGGTATTTTTTTCGTTCTGAGAGCCCGTTATTGTTAAATCTTTACTAACGAGTTTGCCACCACTTGTTATCCTAAGACCGCTGCCAGCAATGTCTTTAATAGTTGTTTGACCCGTTAATTTAACCGCGCTATTAGCACCATCGACGAGTATACCAATGCTGTCTTCTTTAGCTTCAGGAAGGATTATCGTTACATCTTTTGCAGTGACTTTACTGCCCTTATTTACCCGAAACCCGTTTGCAACTTTTTCAATGGTTGTTGTGCCTGTTAATTCAACTGTACTATCAGGATCTGTGGTTGTTACACCAGTTCCTTTATCGTTTCCTTTTATTTTTAAGTCTTCGCTGGTGATTTTACCACCTGTTTTTGCTAGGATCCCATCCATAGCTTTTTCAATGGTTGTTTCCCCTTTTAACGTAATTTCGCTACCAAGATCTGTAGATGTTACACCAGTTTTTTCAGATTCAGGAGCGGTTACTTTTAAATCCTTGCCAATGATTTTTCCACTATTTGTTGCTTTAATAGCATCATAGTGTTTTTCGGATGCGTCGTCGGAGACGTCTTTTACTTCTTCATTACTTGTAGCACTGAGGACTGTCGCATATGCGCTGAAATGAGTGCTAAACAGCATGATAGCTACGGCAGCTGTGCCGGATAAAAGAGATTTTTTAAACATTTAGATATTTTCCTTAACTTATAAGCCCCATGCATTCCTCCCCCGCTTACAAGAAGGATATCAAATGAATGGTTTTCTACTTTGGGGACCAATAGATTGTTTTTATTTTTATGTAAAGTAGAAAAATATTTTTTTGTAAAAATACATAATGTTTTGAGTATTATTCATTATGAAATAAATATAAATTATTTTATAATATTAAAAATTATTTATATTTATTTGATTTTAGATCATAGTGTTATTATTGTGCATTATTTAGAGATAAATTTTATTGAGTTATAAAAAGAAACAAGAAGAGAGGAAATGAGCAATAAAGAATAGCAGTATCCATGCTGCTGTGGATATACAAAAAAGAAAGTTTGTCGTTTGACAGGAGTTTTTTTAAGTGGGAATAGGTGGAAATTTATGATTTTTTTATGACTAATTTTCACCATTAAATGCGCGTTTTATCAAAATGGATTTTGACATCTAAAAAAGAGTGAAAATGAGAAAAAACTGTGATTCAATGGAAAATAGGAAAAAGGCTTTGAAGATTTAAAAAAACTCTGTGAAAGCCTAGAAGACCGCCTTTTAAGCCCCTTTGAAAAAAATCTATAAATTGTGAAGTTTGCTCCAAAATCAGCCCAAAAAGCAAAAAAAGATATAATATGTTAAAAACAAAGTGTTATTAAAAATCTTAATGTAAGGAGAAATGCCCCTTCATTTTCCATTGTATAATGATGGTTAGGTTGGATTTGTGTAGTTCTTGAGTGCTTTTCCAACCTCTATTTGACGTTTTAAATGCAATTTTAAAAAGAGGCAAGGTAAGCTTTATTTTTTCTCTGTCTTTGATTTTTTGAACAAGCTCTTGTAACTTTTTATCAAGCTCTGCTACGAGTTCCGCTATATCTTCAGGGGGAAGTTTAATTGTTGCATTTTTGTTACTTGATTGATTCCTTTGTCTGGGTGGCAAATAGTGATGGGGGTGTTAGTGTTAAACCGGCAAGTCCTTTTGCTGCCGCCATGTTTATCAAACGCGACAAGCAAAGGGGCGGTGTTTTTTGGTTTCCCTCCAACCAAGATGTCAAAGGCATTTTAGGAACAGCGCGCCCCATTAGCTATTTTGATGGGGAAATCGATCATGAGGCAAATCGCCTTAACCAAGCCGATATTGCTACCTTTATTCCAGCACGGCTTAGCCAAAATGCCCATGGAAAAATTGTCGCCAATGGACGTATTTTATGGGGCAAACACACCACCTCCAGTGACCCATTGAGGCGCTTTGTCAATGTGGTGCGCACCCGTGCAGCCGATGGCAGGGCTTGGTGGGAGCGCGCTGCGTCTTCTTCGCCCAATGACTTTACTTGTGGGGGCTTTACGAGGGATAGCCGTTTCAGGTGCGGCATTTTCTGCCTCTTTTGGTTGGATCGGGACAGTGATAGAAGTGGTTGGGGCTGGTATTGCCTCTGTTGCGGGGGCTATTTTTACCCCAATAGGAGCTGTGGTTGCTGCTGTTGTGGCGGTCATACTGGCTGCTGGTTTTGCTTTGTGGAAATATTGGGACCGTTTTTCTTCTTTTATGAAGGGCTTTGCACGGGGGATAATACGGGCTTTTGGGCAAGCCTTTGAAGCCGTCATGCGTTTTTTTGGTGCTGATACCACTACCATTACGCGTTGGAAAAATATCATTGCTGCTGCTTTTGATTTCTCTCAAACTTGGCAAAA
>NZ_JBHIQH010000037.1:0-2579 GCF_042196485.1 Bartonella sp. AD24XZML
GTCACCTATACAAAAGCGCATATGTGTTACTGATCTCGGGCATTTGACTTCGATTAAACCGTCTTCTCCAATGAGACCATCGGGGCTAGCCCCCGCCATTTCTATTGTGGGGTGTTGGATAAAGCCGCACTTTGTTATATTGGCATCATAAATGAAGCCATATTCTCTCAAGGCATCTTCTTCATGTTCAATACCCCATCTCATATCTTCAGTTTCATAATAAGGGCTTGTTTCGCCTGTTAAGCGCTCTGTTATGAGTTTGATTTTGTAGTCTTCATATTTGCTCGTAGGCAATCCTTTTGTAGTTTTATTGAGTATGTTGTAAATATTTGATGCGGTGACTTTACCCAAGCGCGTTTGGAACCATTTTGCTGTTCTTTGTTCCATCTCACACCGCCGTTTGTTGCTCTTGTGATGGGAGCGATTGTAGAGCTTTTTCTTTTTGAATATTTTTTCTTCTTTCCAAATGCCCCAAAACCAATTCTGCTTTTTTACAAGACATATCTGTTAGTTTTTCTGCTTCTGCAAAATAAAGAAGACTACTTTCATTTGTCCCTGTTTCTTTAATTAATTCTTCGATTTGCTTTATCTGTTTAGAGGAAACTTTTTGATTATTTGTATCGTCTTCTTTGGTTTGCGGTTGACCATCTGTATCGTCTTCTTTACTTGCTACATTAAGAAGCATGCCTAACAGGTATCTCCGTGCGTAGGTAAGTGTAGAACTAACTGATTGTATGTTATTTTTAGAGCCTGTACTGTCAATTGGAAATGTTCCTTCTGTTGAGATTTGATTTCCTGAAGGATGAGACAGAATTATTTCTATGGTAACGTTTTTTTCTGTTTAATGTTTAATATAGTTGTATTTTGCAAGCCCGTCCTTTACAGCATCAATGTACTGATCAAGCATAGCGTATTTGCTGTTTGTATGGGTGATTGTAGAGTTTTTTCAATATTTTGATATTTTGTTTGCATAGCCGAAAGATCACGGACAAAGTTTTGGCGCTCTTGTCGTTCTATTTCTTTTTCTCTTAAATCAAGAAGACGCTTTAAGCGGTCAATACTGACGTCACTTTCTAAGGCTTTATTTAAAATACATTCCATAGCAGTTTGTTCGACGGCTAAATGATGTGTTTCTTCAATTTCTATTAGGTTAGTGTTTTGTTCACTCATTTTGATTTCCTCCATTACGCGCAATTCACGTGTGGCGTGAATCACGCATGTTTTAAAAGGCTGGTTTGGCTGTTAGAAAGGGCTTATACGCTCTGTCTTTTCCTAGGGATATGTTCTCGGCTTTTCTATTATAACTAATATGTGTGTTGCTTGAAATACATGTGTTACCACATACAACAGCATCACCACCAATATGAGCTTTTTCACAAATATTGCATTGCCGTGAATTTCGGCTATTCCGTAAACTTGCGTATTATCGAAAATATGTGCATTGGATTCAACACAAGCATTTCCAAAGTCTCTCAGTGCACGCATGCAACGAACTGGGCGACGATAGAGAATGTCTATTTCATCAGTAAATTCGTATTTTTTTCCATGGTTTATTGCCTCTCGCCCTTTGTGATGATTTCATCATTGATGATCTCTGCGTTCCCTGAATAAATGCATAACCATAGATTTTGGCATTTCCTCCAACTTTTGCTCTGATGGAAATCAATGGACTGTCATAAATTTTAGCTTTTCTACTAATAAATGCAACACTAGAAACCTGTGCATTTTCGTAGATTTGTGCATTGGCAAAAACACGAATATGTCCAAAAATCTGCGCATTGCCAAAAATATTAGTTTCTCTGGTAACAGATTCACTACCAAAAACACATGCATTTTCATAAAGACCAGAAATGTTATCAATATAAGCATCACCAAAAACCTTGGCATAACCATAAACTTTTGCATCATCACCTACCCAGCAATTACCATCATGACTGAGGTTGTCTTCTTTTTGTATAAAGCCGCCTAGGTCTCCTGCTTTAACAGCATCAAAATCTCTTAAGGCTTTAATTCAGTGAAGAGTTTTTCCAGCAAACTCTATTGTTTCATCAGTCATTTCGTATTTCTTTTCCATGATTGTTGCTCTTAATGCATGCTTTGTCTTTATAAGCTCTTGAAACAGCAAACCAATGCCTTCTGCTGCTGGTACAACTTTTTCTATTCCATTTGCGGTTTGAAGTGTGATGGTCGGACAATCCATAAGTTGCTTTTGGATTTTGTCTTGATACGGTAGCAAATTTCCACCTGCTGCTCGTCTGTAAAACCACCCTTTTTGCTGTAAGAAGAAAATGAATTGTTTTGGTTGTATCTCGAGTATTTTAGCGGCTTCTGTAAGACCGAAGAGTCCGTTGTGACGTTGCAAACTTTCAAGAGCAGCTGCTTTGGGTTTAAGGATACTCACTTCACTTTTAAAATCTCTAATTGTGTGATACTTTCTAAAAGCAGTTTTTTTTCACAAAGAGAGGGTCTTCTAAAACGTTTGCAAGGTCTAAAGGTTTCTTTGCACGCCGCTCGCATTCAATAAAATATTGACGGGCTTGTTTTCCTTTTTCATTACGCTCTACCATGGCGAGCTCTTT
>NZ_JBHIQH010000038.1:0-2161 GCF_042196485.1 Bartonella sp. AD24XZML
AAAAAAGCAAAAAAAGCCTTCAATATTGCGACAATATCCATCACATCAACTCGATCAATCAATTCAATAGATTCATGTGACATATCAGCCAAAAGTGCTGTGATGCCTTCTGTTGCCTCACTTGTGAACAAAACTTGAGAAAGCTTCGTGATAAGCACATCATTGCTCAAAGTGGTTTTTTGCTCTCCAAACTCAGGAAGCAGCAGCTCTGTCAATTGTGGTCCAATGAGCACCGCTAATTGCTTGGCATGCTTAAAAGTGGGGCGATAAAAGGTCAGTTTCTTGCATAGAGATTCTTTACCACCTTTGTCCTGATAAAGAAGCGGAACCTGCAATTCTACATCAATGCTGGTTTGTAAACTTGTCATGATCAATTCCTATAAATGAGAACCCTATCAATAATGAGAGCTTATAAATTGAGAATAGAGCGGCGGCGAGAACCGATCTCTTGCCCGTTGCGGATAAGCCAACCGCCCCGTTTAAAAGAAAAGCGGTGCAAAACAGAACCATCCCAAAATTCCGTATAGTCCCAAACATTTTTGATCTCACAATCATAGCCTGTCGCTTTTCCAGCCGTTAAGCCTTCGCTATCCACTTTGACCAAGCGCCCTGTAACATCAATAGAATGCTCATGCTCACGCCCATCTTCTTCAGAGATGACATGTTTTTTGCCAGTGAATTTATGACGAAGACCAGGAGGACCACCAAAAATACCGATGACCTCAGGGGTATGGCTGCGGATTTTCATTTGCAAGCCAAGGGCTTTCACACCAAGACCGCTCACATCAATCTGCATATCAGAGCCCCCTGGTTGATAGGTTTCAGTGATTTCTTCCAACGTAGGTAATTTGAGGGTTTCAAGATCAAGATGGAGATTCACATCATCATCAACAATCAAGGTAAAACCGCGTACAATGCGTAAAGTCATGCTTTAACTCCTTGCTGCTTTGCGATAACCCTCTAGCGTATCGCCAAATTGATAAGTCATTTTATTTTGGATATCTTCAGCAAGCCGATTAAAGTAAGCTCCATTGCGCCGGCTGCCAAAGCTTAAATCTTCTAGAGGCGGTACTTCTTCTGCATCAAACTCGACCCGCAATTTTCCCAATTGTAAAGTGCTGTTGGAATTTAAATCGCGGTCAAACCAAACCCGACCACCAAGCAATGCACCACGCGCAATCATATCATCAAGAAAGCTGGTCAAAGAGCGGGTAATGGCAATAACATGTTGACCAGTCAGATTCTCATCATTGGCCCAAGGGCGTAAATTATTAATGATGGTTTTTTCCAAGGCTGCACGGGTGCGCACCACATTGACAAAACGCCACAATGGGTCACTGGAGGTGGTATGGTTGCCCCATAAAATGCGCCCATTGGAAGCTACTTCTCCCTGCCCATTTTGACTAAGGCGCGCGGGAATAAAGGTGGCAATATCGGCTTTATTGAGACGATTTGCCTCATGATCAATTTCCCCATCAAAGTAGCTAATGGGGCGTGCTGTCCCTAAAATGCCATGCACATCTTGGTTGGAAGGAGACCAAAAAACACCGCCCCTTTGCTTATCACGTTTGATAAACATGGCTGCTGCAAAAGGACTTGCGGGTTTTATGCTAACACCACCCTCACGATTTGCCACCCGTACAAAGGGATCAATCAAATAACAAAAGCGTGAGGAAAAATCTGCACGATAGGCAAGACTTTCTTGCGTGTTTTTACCCCCCGTATCAAAAACCGCAATCGCTTGTAGCTTTTCTGCAACCTGTTCCAAAGCGTCTGCCACAGGGTTTTTGCCATTGTCAATCCGCCCTGCACTATAAGCCGGTGCTAAGAGAATTCCAGGTTCCACACCCAAATGCCCCCGCGCATGCGCTAAGGCATGCACACCGGTCAAATGAGTATTGGATCCCACCATTTCGGTTTGTGTCTCAGCAATGGTTGACTTTTCTTCTACACGTACAAGGATAATTTGTGCCTCGATCCCCTGCGCGCACACGGCGTTAATCACGTCAAGAGCTGTGCCTCTTGTTCCAAGCTTTTGGATTTTCTCACCCTCATGTGTAAAAACTAACACAGGCTCGTTGAGGGGAAAAACTTGGTTGTCAGCATCAGGCGCTGTCACAACCGCACCAATAGCGGTCTGATCAAATGTTGCTAAAGGACG
>NZ_JBHIQH010000039.1:0-5755 GCF_042196485.1 Bartonella sp. AD24XZML
AAACGAGAAGCCACCGCATTAGGAGAAACACCCATCTTTTTGGCAAACGCACGAAGCGATATTCCCTTACGCGTTTTCTTAGTCATAGTGGCTCCATGCCTTTTTTTCTGCCATAAGAAGTAAGAGTTTACGGTGTTACGAATGATTGACAATCGGGTATAATCGGGTATATATTCCGGTATGAAAACAAATACACTTCAAATTACACAAGAATTGTTGGCTCTCACAAAAAACTTTGACATAAGATGCAGTTACACGAAAGAAGATTTGGAAGCCGTAGATTCTCCACCATTGACAGATGAAGAACTTGCACGCTTAAAGCCAGCTAAAGACGTTTTACCAGCCTCCTTTTTTAAGTATGTAACAGAAGAGCGCCGTAAACGTGGGTGAAGTTTTAAAAAAGCAAGTGGTTGTTAAGCAAAACGATCTCGCTACTCTAAAAAATGCGCTTTATAGTTGAAATTAAACTTCAATTGTATTACATTGAAATACAGTTACAAGAGGAGAGCTCATCATGGCTGCTAGTCGTATGGTTCAGGCGCGTGTACCAGAAGAAATTCAAAATATCGCTAATCAAGTTATTCAAGCCTCTGGTTTATCAGTAAGTGATGTCGTGAGAGTGTTGATGACACGTATTGCGCAAGATAAAGCTATTCCGTCCTTCTTGTTTCAACCTAATGCGGAAACTATAGCGGCTTTTGCAGAACTAGAGGAAGGTAACTTAAAAAAGTTTCATTCCGTAGACGAATTATTTGATGATCTCTATGCGGACGATTGAACGTACCACTATCTTCAAACGTGATTTCAAGCGTGAAATGAAAGGACGGTATCGGCATCTTTTAGATACTGATTTGCACCAAATCATTGCAGCATTAGCAAATGATCAACCTTTAGAACCTCGATATCATGATCATGCATTGACTGGGGATTGGAGCAATTATCGAGATTGCCATATTCGACCTGACTTAGTGTTGATTTATCGCTTGATTGGTCAAGACCGATTGATTTTAGTGCGTCTAGGCTCTCATTCACAACTTGATCTTTAGATCACCTCCCCATTTTAAGAACGGGGAGAGGAGATGTGTTTTACTTAAGCAACCTTTTTAATGGGGCTCTCGAAATTTGGTTCATAAGCGCGTAACAAAGAATCCATGCTATGCGGCAGTTCTGAATCGCCAAAATCTGTTAGAACTGTTAAGATTTTAAACATACTTGGCATCTCATCTTGAAGTTTTAAAATCAAAACCTTTTCTATTGCATTCATAGTTTGAACCAGAGCACTACAATCTTTGTCGCTCACATTTTCATCATTAGAAAATTGGGATAATGCTATCCATAAATCGCATAAGAAGTTGGTATCTATCTTCATTGTACACCCCCATGGATTTGTTCTCTTAAACATGCCAATCCTCTGGATGTGATTTTTGTTGAAGGGAGTACTTTCTCTGTACCATCCGGTCTTTGAATTGTAATAGCGGGACAATCCATGAATCCTTTCTTGATTTTGTCCTGATAAGGTAACAGAGGCGCTCCTGGAGCACGTCGATAGACCCAATCATGTTTACGCAAGTAATCGGTTAAATCTTTTGGTCGCACTTCAAGCATCTTCGCTGCTTCGATAAGACCAAACAAACCATCAGAGCGTTTTAAGCCTTCTAAAGCCTTTGCTTTTGGAGTTAGTTCTGCAATCACATGATCTTTCTGTTTGATTTGGCTTTGTAAGTGATTCAAGACACCCAGTAAGGCTTGGGGAGTTGAGTAATCGATTTGTGGTGTTGCTACTTTTTTCAAAAGCTGTTCACATTTGATAAAGTATTGACGTGCTTCATGCCCTTTATCATTACGCTCTATCATGGAAAGGTGTTTAGCCATGTCTAACGTAATGTGGTATTCTATGCTTGGGCGCCCACCTTTTTCTAAATTTTTAGAAAAACCTATAAAGTCTATATTTTCTCGAAAATTACATTCTTTAATGCGATTTTTAATCCAGTCTGCAAACTTTGATGTAATCTCCAAAAATGCGTGCAAATCACGAGCGTTTACCGTTTGAACAGTTTCCTGATCAATGGTTTGTTCCGATATCGGAATAAGAGTGTTCATGAGAACTCCTTGCTATTTAGACGTTTTTCATTGACACTTTAATTAGAAAGCGCCGGGTGCTGAAAAACACGGTAGCAAGTCCGTCGTTACGCTTTTCCCAAAAGGGTATTGTATAGCGTAACTACACCCGACAAAGTCATTATATGCGTGTAACATACAATGAGTCAAAGCTTTTAATGTGCGGAAAACTGATTATTTCGACAATCAATCCGCTTGCTATCAAGGTGTTTTTCAGGCACCTGATTCGATTATTCATATTGTCGCCACATTGTCAAGTGGCAAAAATTACTTCTTGCTAAGAAAACGTTTCACATACTGTACAGTGTACACATTAAATTTGTTATTTATCAATGTGTTAAGTGTACAATGTACAGTCGATTTGAAAATTCTGTCGCTAGCGATAGTTCGCGCTAGCCTGCCCCGCAACGAAGCCAACCCGCTGGGAAGTACCTTTTTCATTGATTTTATTGATTTTTTTATGGAAAAAACAAAACATAAGTGATAATCTGTTTTTAAAATTGCAATAAGAATATGTAATGCCTAAACTCATAAGGATATGTAAGACATAGATAAAGCGTGAGAACATGATCTAGCCTTTTTTATTAGCGGCGTATTCTTGACGTTTAAGTTGTCTCTGTATGTTTTTGATTAGTCTTTCATTGGCTTCTTTTACAATAGCACTTGCAATCTCTGGCTTGGACATCACTTTAGCAATTGAAGGTCCTTCTTGTTTTGCAATGGGGAATTGATCTCCGTCATCTCTTTGAAACACATTCCCTCCCATTTTCAAATCAACACGCTTTGGAAAACTGCCTCCCTTGATAAAACCATGGGGTAAGATTTCTTTCTTTCCAAATAGTGTGTAAGCCACGCCGTGTTTTGTTTCGTTTACTTTAAAAAATTTAAGAGGTATTGGTGTTCCAGAACCAATGATATCTGTCTCAAGAAACCTTGCTGTCGCCTTTTCTTTAATATAAACGCCTCTTCTTATACGCTTTATTTGGGCTGATGAGATGTCAGCAACTTGCTTTTCAGTAAAGCGTTCAACTTGTTTTGCTGCGGTGTTTAGAGCATTACGCA
This sequence comes from Bartonella sp. AD24XZML, assembly GCF_042196485.1. Classification (NCBI taxonomy): domain Bacteria; kingdom Pseudomonadati; phylum Pseudomonadota; class Alphaproteobacteria; order Hyphomicrobiales; family Bartonellaceae; genus Bartonella; species Bartonella sp. AD24XZML. The sequence continues at coordinate 3,181 of NZ_JBHIQH010000039.1, forward strand.
GAGCCCAATTAAGGCGAGGGGCTTGAAGGCTTGTGAAGGTATCTTTTGCCTGTTGAAGATACCATTTTTGGTGGATGATTAATTTCAACTTCTAAGCCTTTTTTGGGGTAGGTGTTGATAGCTTGGAAGCTTTAGATACTTTTGGTTTTTCGAGAGAGGTTTCTTCAGTTGATGTTTGGTTTGGTTCTTGTTCTATTTGCTTAATTTGTTCAACTCCCTTGTCAGGCTTTATTTTTGTTTTGATCTCAACAAAAGGTTTAGCAGCATTGGCGCGCTTGAGACGGGCATAGACTTGATTGGAGATCTCTACAAATGGATTATTGGGAGTTGAAGTTTCAAAACGAACAGTGCTTTTGTTATCGCCAACAACACACATTGGCTTGGTGATAATTACTTTCATCTTCGCTCCTTTTGAGGCAATGAATTAATGACATCATTAGTCACTTAATGACTTTTGATATGTGCAAAATAGATTAGCCTATTTTATCAATAAAAACAGCGCGTTAAGCCATCTTAAAAGCTTAATATTTTACCAAATTTTAGGGGATATTTTTGAATTTTAGACACAATACGACTAGTGCAGTAACGTCATTAAATAAAATTTTTTACACATTGTCAAGAGAAAAAATCTATATTTTGTATTTTTTTATTTTTTTATCTAAACTTGGTATTTTAAAAGCCGCTTTTTAATTTTCTATAAATAACAACATATTTGTTTCATTTAAACATTTTAGATGTTATACTATATTTATGAATAGCCAAGAATTAAAAAGATATCTTACAAAGCATGGTTGCAGTTTTACTTCGGGGAAAGGCGGTCATTTAATTGTAAGACTTGGTTCTAAAAAAACGGTTTTGCCAATGCATGGTGCGCGAAAAGAATTAGGAACGGGATTAGTTAATAAAATTCTCAAAGATCTTGATCTAAAGTAAGTCTGAATATGGAGATGTAAATGAAATATGCACTTAAATTTATCAAAGATGACAATGATACTCTTCTTGTCGTTTGCAAAGACTTTCAAGAATTTATTACCTATGGTAACGATGAAAAAGAAGCTTTAGAAAATGCTAAAAACGCACTTTTAACAGTTATTATGGGGCGTTTCCAAGATCGTGAATTTGTTCCGTGTGGTATTTATGATGTTACCTATCCTTTTGTTGAAGTCTCTTCATTGGTCACTTTAAAAATTGCAATACATAACGCTATGATTGAAAAAGACTTACGCAAAGCTGATCTTGTGCGTCTTTTAAAACTTCACCCAATACAAATTGACCGATTGTTGGATTTAAACCATGCAACAAAATTAGATGCCTTAGAATTCACTCTCATTGCTCTTGGAAAAGAGATCTCTATTAATATTCAAAATGCTGCTTGAATTTAGCGGTTTTGTATAAAATGTTTATGAAGCGCATTAAGAGCAATGCGCAATGAAAGCACAAGGCGTGGTAGTGATTGATCTTCTATGACAAGATATTGTAATGCGGCATGAAGGTTATATTGACGGTGTAAACATTGAGCTTCTTGAACAACATCTTTTACAGCTAAAAGATGGTCTGTTGCCTTCTGTACCCATTTCTCTCTTGCTCCGTTATCAGAAGTTGTAGGCATTTCATCATAAATTGCATTTGGTAAGGCTTTTGCACATAGGTAATTGTTTTTCACTTCAAGATATTTTTGTGCAGCATCATACTGATCTTGATTAATCACACCTTGCAGATAAAGCCGTCCGATATAAGTAGCGGAAAGCGGATTTTTAGCATCTTCTATGGTCAAACCAAATCGCTTGGCACGCATTTCAATTGCCAATTTATCAATCGGTTCACGCGGTATTTTTGCTCGCGAGATACGACCATTTGGTTCTCTGATACATCCTTTAATCCGAGGACGACCACGTTTTGCACGTTTTTTTCTTTTTGTCATATTTTTTTCAATCAGAATGGTATGCTATCATTATTAATGAGTGCACTATGATCAGCAGCCCCTGAAGCGATAGCATAATTTTGAGAAGTAACGGATGAAGGGGAAGATTGCTCTTTCTTTGCATCAAGCAAATACAACTCGCCTTTGAATTGTGGTAAAACAATCTCTGTTGTGTAACGGTCATGCCCATTTTTATCTTGCCATTTGCGTGTTTGTAATTTGCCTTCTACGTAAACCTTTGAACCTTTGTTTAGATATTGAAGTGCAATTTTTGCCAAATGTGGATTAAAAACCACAATGGAGTGCCATTCCGTTTTATCTACTTTCTGATTGGTCTTTTTATCAGTATAGCTTTCAGAAGTTGCTATACGAAAATTGACTACTTCTGTTCCAGAATTCATTGTTTTGCTTTCGGGATCATTCCCTAAATAGCCAATTAACATCACTTTATTTAGCATGTTTGTCATTACCTTAAATTTGTATTTAAATATGTGAGAAATCTTAGCATAGTTTTATTATTTTTTCTATTATTTCAAAAGGATATTATTGATTATTAACATATAACATTATGTTTTAAAGCGCTCTTTGATAAATAATCAATTGACATAAATGCATGGTGTATAGTACCAAGTATCAAGAGGGTATATATGGCAA
>NZ_JBHIQH010000040.1:0-1335 GCF_042196485.1 Bartonella sp. AD24XZML
CTCTTCTGCCGTCTCTGCTGTGCTCTTAGCTTCACTCGACTTCGTTAACGCTTCTAAAGCTTTTTGCCCGATCTCATCACCAGCCTGTTTAGCTGTGGTAGCGGTCGATAATGCCGTTTCTGCAATACCTTTCACTTCTTCAGAAATATTCTTGACATCATTGACTAAGGTAAGCGCTGTAGATGCTTTATCCTTCGCTGCATTCGCTTCTGTAAGCGCATTGGTAGAGGAATTTTGGGCTTCTGTTGCAAGTTGTTTGGCTTCTTCTGAGAGTGTCTTAGATGACTCTGCTATCTGTTTGGATTCTCTTGACTCCGTTAATGCCTTCTCTACTGCCGTTTGTACTTGAGACGCTGTTTTTGTAAGTTCTGTAACAGAAGATGTCGCCCGTTCCGATAAACCTTTTGCTTCTTCGGCAATATCCTTCGCATCAGCGGCTGTCTGTTTGGCTCCATCTGCCTTCATACTTGCTTGTGTCGCTACTGTCTTAACTTCATGACACGTTGCTACCGCTGTTGCGGCTACTTGCGTCGTCTCTGTTGCTGTTTGGGAAGCATCTCTCGCTGTTTGTTCTGCACGTTCAGCAATGGATTTCGATTCATCGGCTAATCTCTTTGCTTCTGTCGAGACATGGACGGCGTTCTCACTTGCCTGCTTGACCTCTACAAAACTTTGCAATGCCGTAGACAATGAACCTTTCGTACTACTTATTTCCCCTGTAGCTCTATCAAATCCTGCCTTCGCCTCTTCTGCCATTTGCTTGGCGGCATCAGAGGCACTCTTGGCTTCTTCGGCTAATCCCTTGGCTGTATCTGCTGTATCTTTTGCAAGATTAGCCGTTGTTGTTACTGCTGTAACCGCTTCACCCGTTTTGGTAACTTCTGTAAGCGCTCTTTCCGATACTTTTTTCGCCTCTTCTGCAACCTGTTGCGCACCATTCGCACGCGACATGGCTTTTTCTGCTTCTTGTCTTGCATTAACAACCTGCTCTAACGGCGCAAAGGTTTCATACGAATACAAAGATGCCGTCCCTAAAAGCTTCGGAACAACAACGCTATCTTGCGAAGTTCCTTCTCTGATTTCCTCTTTCGTGGCTATTGGTATCAGATACTCATGACTATGATCAGGTATTTTCATCTGCTTTATTCCTTCATTCAGAGGGCTTCATCCAATGAACACTCTTTCAAATCTTCAAGCTCTTCTCTTAATGCCTCTAAGCGCTTCTCTAAATCTTTCACAGATCCATCAAGCTCCGTTTTCAAAGCGGCTTTCAGTAAATCAAAAACGCCAGTAAGCGGCGCATGCACAAAACCTCCCCCAGAATACAAAACGACC
>NZ_JBHIQH010000041.1:0-40932 GCF_042196485.1 Bartonella sp. AD24XZML
AAAAACAACAAATTACCACGTATTCCTACCTAATCCCACCTTTTCCCACTTAGTACAAAACCTACTGTCAAACTACAATGAGGTCTTTTCGTAGTCTTTGTCTTTCTGTGAATATGAAAGCCTATCAAGCGTGAATCTGTAAGCGGCTTTACACCAAAAGCTGGTTCAAAAATACGTTCAGTTTTTCGCCCAGTCCAATAATAAAAAGTTTCCTTTTCCTTTGCTTCATGAAAAAAACCATATCGTTTTGCTAATCGTGAAATACCATCATTGCCAAATATTGTAACGCCAAGATTTCCCGGTAAAATCGGCATTTTTTTCCTCTTTAACCAGAACGGTCTCCAAACACGACGCTTAAACCCAAGCCAATGAGGAATAATTTCTGTGCCAGCCCAATAATCCTCAAATATTTTTATAATAGGGTTATTGGGCGGAAAATAAAGTGCAGAAACGCCTACTCTTATATTATTTTCTCTTACCAACCAAACCTTATCCGCATCTGGATGAAATTGTTTAACAAGGTAAACATCTGTATCTAACCAAACACCTTGTTGATATTTCATCAGCATAACACGAAAAAAAATCCGAGAACTGAACAATTGTACACCCTAGTTTATCATCAGAAAAATCGCGATCAAGGCGATAAATTGCTGAGCGTGGTAAAATTGATTCGGCTTCATGCAGCTCAACACCAGCAGGGAGATTATCTATTTTTTTATCATAACTAAAAAGCTTAACTCGCTGTCCAGTTTTAACCATTGAGGACAAACAAAGCCTATCCACCAATCTTAATTGTCCACTATACCAAAAAGTACAAATATCCATAGATAATATATCAAAAATATTCTAAACTTACGCGAAAGAGTTGTTCAACATCACGAACCCTATCAGCAAGAGCAAAAATCACTATTCTATCACCAGACAAAATACGCGTATCTGCCGAAAGCTGTATTATTGTCTTATTGCGATAAATTGCACCAATTCTCAAACCATCTGATAAATTGAGCTCTGATAATGACTTACCAACCAATGAAGATGTTTGCATCACTTCAGCTTCAATAATTTCTGCTCGGCCATTAAAAACTGAATGAACAGAACGAATACGCCCACGGCGCATTTGTTGCAAAATTCTCGATATTGTAACACTATGGGGATTAAGATATGCATCCACACCAACAGCACGACTAAATTCTTGATAGGCAACATTATTAATCAATACCATATTGGCTTTGCAGCCCAATCTTTTAGCAATAATAGCGCTTAAGAGATTAACCTGATCTTGATTGGTCAATGTAATCATTAAATCGGACTGATCAATTCCCGCATCTTGAAGAATCACTGGATCTAACACGTTACCGTATAAAACTGTTGTTTTTTCAAGCTGATCAGCAATTGTGAGGGCTCTTTCTCTATGCGCTTCTATAATCTTCAATTTTAATTTATGGAAACGCTTTTCAATAGCCTGTGCAACATAAAGGCCAATGTGACCACCCCCTGCAATAATCATGCGGTGGGCATCTTGTTCTTTATGACCAAAAAGCCCAACAGCACGACGCATCTGTTCACGAGAAACAACAAGATAGGTTATATCACCAACGCGTAATTGCGTTTCTGAATGTGCAACCAATAATTCCGCGCCACGTTTAATAGCAGTAACCGTCGTATGAAGATCTGGAAAAAGCTCTGTTAATTGACGCAAAGGTGTATTAATAACTGGACAATCTTCCATGCATTCCAAAGCTAGTGCCACAATATCATCATTACAAAAATAAAGAACATCTATTGCACCAGGTAAAGCAATACGGCGCAAAACCATTTCCCCAACTTCAACTTCTGGCGAAATAACCACATCAATGGGAATATTCTCTCTGGAAAAAAGCGTCTTATAACGTGGTTCTAAATAAGATTGTGAGCGAATACGAGCAATTTTTGTGGGCACATTAAATAATGAATGTGCTACTTGGCAAGCTACCATATTAACTTCATCAAACAAAGTGACAGCAATCAACATATCAGCTTTGTCTGCATCTGCTGCCAAAAGAACTTCAGGCCGTGAACCGTGACCAACAAAACCTCTCACATCCAATGTATCGCGAATCTTTTCAATTAATCTCGTTTCAATATCAATAACAGTAACATCGTGATTTTCAGCAGCAAGACGCTCTGCTATCCCATAACCAACCTGTCCTGCTCCACAAATAATAATACGCATCGCTTTAAGAAACTCCAAGCGCTTTAAGTTTACGGTGCAAAGCTGAACGCTCCATGCCTATAAATTCAGCAGTACGTGATATATTTCCACCCAAACGCCCAATCTGCGCCACTAAATATCTCTTTTCAAATAATTCTCGAGCTTCACGTAACGGCAAATCCATTATACTTTCATCTGAATCCATTTGAAGACGTGGCAAAGAATCACTTACTTCACTGGGAAGAAAGTCCGCTGTTATAGGACCATCACCATCTCGCACAAGAATAAGAAGACGCTCAATATTATTACGTAATTGCCGCACATTACCCGGCCAAGCGTGCGTTTGCAAAATAGCAATCACATCATCACTGATTGCACGCGGTTTAATCCCAACCTGCTGTGATATTGTTTTTACAAAATGATGTACAAGTTCTGGAATATCTTCACGACGCGCTGAAAGGGGCGGAACAACAATAGGAACAACGGAAAGACGGTGAAAAAGATCCTCCCTAAAGCGCCCATCAGAAATGAGGTTTTCAAGATTTTGCGCTGTCGAAGAAATGATACGGACATCCACCTTAACACGTTTTGTGCCGCCAATTCTCTCAAATGTTTGCCCCGTTAAAACTCGAAGAATCTTCCCTTGAGTCTCACGCGGCATGTCAGCAATTTCATCAAGATATAAGATACCGCCATGAGCTTCCTCTAAGGCACCGATTTTACGCTCTCTTCCCTCCATTTCGCTGCCAAACAGCTCTATTTCCATTCTTTCTGGAGTAATCGTTGCAGCATTTATTGTAACAAATGGCCCATTCGAACGCGTTGAGAGCGCATGAATAGTTCGTGCAACAGTCTCTTTTCCTGCCCCTGAAGGACCTGTTATCATGATGCGACTATTGGTTGGTGCTACTTTTTCTATGATTTGACGCAAATTTTTTATAACTGTCGATTTTCCGAGCAACTCTAATGTCTCGTTCGAACGCTTTCGCAATTCTAAAAGCTCACGTTTTAAATTTGAATTTTCAAGTGTTCTCTCTGCAACCAATACAAGTCTATCAGCTTTAAAAGGTTTTTCAATGAAATCATATGCCCCTCGCTTTATAGCGGAAACAGCCGTCTCAATATTACCATGACCAGAGATCATAACGACCGGAAGAGCTGGATATTGTGTTTTAATTTCATCAAGCAGTGCTAAACCATCGAGACGGCTACCCTGTAGCCAAATATCCAAAAAAATGAGCTTTGGAATACGCTCACTAATTTGAGCCAATGCTTCATCAGAGTTACAAGCAACACGCGTTTCATAACCTTCATCATCTAAAATACCAGCAACAAGCTCACGAATATCTGCTTCATCATCAACAATCAAGATATCTGATACCATACTATTCCCCTATCTTATGATTTATGGCTTGTATAATATTACCCTGCTTACCCCCATCCGCTGGAAATATCAAACGGATCATCGCACCACGACCTTCATAAAAACTCTCCGGTGCATCATGAAGCTCCATGAAACCACCGTGATCTTCAATAACTTTGCGCACAATAGCTAACCCCAGCCCTGTTCCTTTTTCCCGCGTTGTTATATAGGGTTCTAATAACTTTTGTCTTTGCTCTTTAGGAAGTCCTTTCCCGTTATCAACAACATCCACAACCACCCATTCTTCCTGACGATAAGAACGGATAAGAATATGACCGTGAATATTTTCCTCTCGCATAACTGAATCTATGGATTCGCTCGCGTTTTTGATAACATTGCAAAAAGCCTGTACAATGAGACGGTTATCAAATGCACCCATAAGTGGTAGAGTTCCTAAATCTTGCTCAAAATGAATATCATGTCGCGTCACTTCTATCAAGAAACATGCTTCGCGCAACAATTCTCGTATATCTAAAATATGCATTTTGGGTTTGGGCATACGTGCAAAAGAGGAAAACTCATCAACCATACGCCCAATATCTCCAACCTGCCGAATAATTGTGTCAATACACCGCTCAAAGACCTCTCTATCTTGTGTAATAGCTTTGTTATAACGTTTACGAATGCGTTCAGCGGATAACTGAATAGGTGTAAGAGGATTTTTAATTTCGTGTGCAATACGCCGCGCAATATCCGCCCACGCCGCTGTACGTTGCGCTGCAACAAGGTCTGTAATATCATCAATTGTTAGAACCCAAGATTGTCCCTGTCCATCATCCTCCTCCATCGTAACTTGGACATTACAGACACGCTCTTTTCCTGCAACATTTAAAGTGACCTGCTCACGATGGTTTTTACGATCCAATGAACGCACAAACTGAAAAACCTGCCAAATTTCAGCGCTTAAAGATAAAAGACTTTTTCCAACAACGTGCTCAGAGCGAATATCAAACATCGCTTCAATAGACCGATTGATAATGGTGATATCACCATTATCATCTATACCTGCTACTCCCGCTGTTACACCCGATAATACAGCTTCAGAAAAACGCCGTCTTTCATCAATTTGATCACGCACTGCAATCAATTCATTACGCCGACTTTTCAATTCACTGACCATGTAATTAAAAGTTTTGGATAATTGCCCAATATCTCCATCTTTTGCTCGTACTGGCACGAAAATTTCCATATTTCCAGAAGCAACATCATCGGCAGCACTAATGAGAAGACGAATAGGACGTACTAAGCGATCAGCAACAGCAATAGCAGCCCAAATGGCTGATAAGAATAAACTAAAAAAAAGACACAAATAAAGCATACCAAATGCAATCTGTGTCAGCAGGCGATTTTCATTTAAATCACGATAACGATCTGTATTAACTTCTGTCAAACGCAAAGCAGATAAAACACCTTTATCAACGTCACGCACCAAATATAAAAATGTGTTTGGAATATTGGTAAATTTTAAAATAATACCAAAATAATCATGAACGCCTGGTTGAAAAGAAAAAGGGCTCGCACTGGTTGCACGTTCAATAAGATGAGAAGGAGGAATTGGCAGTTTATCTTCATCACCAAGAGCACTCGATACAAAAATAGCTCCGCTAGAACTTAACAAAAATGCACCACGCAAATTGCGTCCTAGAGCATGACGCGTCAATTGCATCCTATATTCAGCTGGATTACGTTCTAAGAGTTTTTTGTTATCAAGTGCAAATGCCATCGCGTAGGATAAATTTTTTAAATTTTGAAGCATTTCATCTGCATAAGCATTTGCTAAATCAATAGAAGAGCCCACAATTTGCCGCGTTGTTGTATCAAACCATCGATCAAGTCCCAAATTTAGTGCTGGACCCGATACAAGAGCTACAGCAACAGCTGGCATTGTCGCAACAAGTGCAAACAATGAAATAAGGCGCACATGAAGACGCGATCCTGCACGCCTTGAACGCCAAGCACGAATGATCGGTATCATCTCATAAAAAACGATGACAATAAGCCCTAAAACCCAAAAACTATTAATTCCTATAAGAATAAGGGTTACTGTTCTACTGGGAACAACAGGAGTTAATCCAATAAGAATAATAAATGAAACAGAGGCCGTAAGTAAAGCCAATACAATAATTGTAATCCCTAAAAAAATATATACCTTACTTAAACGATACAACTCATCGTTATAAGTATTTTTATCTATGTCTTGAAGATTCGTCACAGATGTTATATTCGTCATGAGCTTACATACCCTTATCCCATTATTCTCATATAACCTTTTGTAGCAAAAATTGACAATACTAATACTACATTTAAAATAGGGCAAATATAGTCAACGAGAAAAAACTTCTACATTTTGCAAAATATCTTTAAAATAGACTGTGTTCGACGATACTTTACGAAGGAAATGAGATGCGATTAACAAAACAAACAAATTATGCTCTTCGAATGCTCATGTATTGTGCAGATAATCAGGGAACTCTCAGTCGTGTTCCAGAAATTGCTAAAGCATATGCCGTTTCAGAGCTTTTTTTATTTAAAATCCTTCAGCTGCTTGTTCAAGCAGGTTTTATACAAACAGTGCGTGGACGCAATGGTGGAGTTAGATTGGCTAAACCCGCAGCAGAGATTTCAGTCGCGGATGTTGTGAAAGTAACAGAAGACAACTTTTCCCTCGCAGAATGTTTCGATACTGCAGAACCAACTTGCCCCTTGTTTGATTTTTGTGGTTTAAATACCGCACTTCAAAAAGCATTAAATGCTTTTTTTGAGGTGTTATCTGTGATATCCCTTGCTGATCTACAACAACCATCCTTTCAAAATCATTTTAAAATTAATGACAAAAAGCAAACTAAGATTATAATACAAGGAGATTAAGTATTTCTATTGCAGCAATAATATTAGCCGCTGGACGGGGTGAAAGAGCAGGATCTCCCCATAAAATTCCAAAACAATATCGGCTTCTAGGACAAAAGCCAATTATTTATCATACCGTGCATTGTTTTTTGCAGCATCCAGCTATCACAACAATTATTCTTGTTATTCATCCAGAAGATCGTCAAATCTGTGAACAAGCTATTGGCGATTTTAAAGAGCGCCTTATTATCGTTGAAGGAGGCAATACACGTCAAATCTCTACCTTATATGGACTTCAGGCACTCAAAAAATTTGCCCCCCAATATGTGCATATTCATGATGGTGCACGCCCTTTTATCGAAAACAAGCTTTTTAATAACATTCACAACACTATCACGCCTCAAGAAGGTGTTCTTCCTGTTCTGCCCATCTCTGATACCCTTAAACGTATAAATAATCAGCATGTTTTAGAAACAATTCCCCGTACCCATCTTTATAGTGCACAAACTCCACAGTGTTTTCCCTTTGAACATATCTTAGCGGCCCATAAACAAGCAAAACAAGCTTTCAAACAAGAATTCACTGACGATTCTGCAATTGCCGAATGGTTTGGAATTCCTATGCGTACCGTTCCTGGGGATCCTAACAACATAAAAATTACATGGCATGAAGATTTTAATACTGCACATTTATATCTCCAAAAGAAAATGCAAATATTTCCTGATATTCGCACCGGCAATGGTTATGATGTTCACTCTTTTGAGGATGGTGATTTTCTTATATTATGTGGTATAAAAATCCCTTTTCATAAAAAATTAAATGGACACTCCGATGCGGATGTTGCTCTTCATGCATTAACAGATGCCCTTCTTGCAACTCAAGGTGCTGGAGATATCGGTACACATTTTCCTCCCTCTGATCCTCAATGGAAAAATGTATCATCAGAAATTTTTCTCCGTCATGCTCTTGATATTATAAAACAAGCAGGTGGTCGTATCGCCAATGTTGATATCACAATTATCGCTGAAAATCCTAAAATTGGTCCCTATCGTCATGCCATGACAGAAAACCTTATGACAATACTTGCAATGACACCTGATCGAATCTCTATCAAAGCAACAACAAATGAACGGCTTGGATTTATTGGTCGTGGTGAGGGAATTGCTGCCCTTGCAACAGCGAGCGTCCTTTATTCAGGAAAAATTCCCCAATGACATATCTTTGTGAAAAAAAAGCACATGAAGTCCTTAATACTTTTCGCCAAAAAGGTTTACTGTTAACAACTGTAGAGTCTTGTACAGGAGGACTCATTGCTGCAAGCCTCACAAATATTGCAGGATCGTCAGATGTTCTCGATTGTGGATTTGTTGTTTATTCAAATGAATCTAAAACACGCCTTGTTGGCGTTTGTGCTGAACTTATAAAAACCTATGGTGCCGTTTCAAAAGAAGTTGCTCTTGCAATGGCTGAGGGTGGATTAAAACATTCACAAGCTGACATTGCAGTTTCTGTAACAGGAATTGCTGGTCCAGGAGGTGCAAGTCTTGATAAACCTGTAGGACTTGTGCATTGCGCAGTAGCTTATAAAAACCACTCGCCCCTGCACAAAGAAATGCACTTTGCTCATCTTAATCGCAATGCTATCCGCCATGCAACTGTTGAAAATGCTTTTCAAATGATTCTGGAATTGCTTCACTGAATTCCCCATACTAATTTCAAAATTCTTTATTCCCCATCGAGTCTATAATCATCAACATCTTGAAAAGTTTTTATTGTATCACAACTTGAAAATGAACGATCTGAATAGCGTAAAGTTATCTCACTTCAGTCCTGTGTAGGTTGAATTAATCAAATTTATTCACTTACACGCCACAAGAGAAAAAACTGTATAAATAAAATGATTAAAGAAAGAGACACTTGTACTTCTCTCAAGTGCTAAGAGCTGGCGCGCAACATCTTGAGAGATGGCAAATAAATGATGCAGGAGGACTTCTTCATAAGTGTACAGATGTAGATTTTATATACTTTTACGAGAATATATACTATTTATTATGAGCACTATTATGAAATGGGTATGACGCAAGCATGTTCTATTTGGGCGTTCTGTTTAACGGATGTGCATCTATTAAAAAAGAGAGAAACAAAAGCATGAAGCTGTGCATCATCTTCATCATTTAAAATGATGTTCCTTCAATATGCTTTTGACAGCTGAATTAAAAACAAATAGTAAAGATGGAAACCGGTTTTCACCTTCACGCTGTTATAAGCAATACGTATTGTTAAAAAATAACAGAACAGACTATGTTACCGTAGAGCCATAAATCTGATGCGCACGCTTCTCAAAAGCCTCGGTAAATTTACGAAACGCAATATCAAACATTGAGCCCATCACTAATCCAAGCGTTTTACTTTTAAATTCATAATCAATAAAAAACTCTACATTACATGCATTGGTATTTTCAATATCATGAAAGGCCCAACGATTTTCAAGATATTTGAATGGACCATCAATATATTTAACTTCTATAAGACTTTTTTCCGGCTGAAGAAATACTTGAGTCGTAAAAGTTTCACGAATAATCTTATAGCCAACGGTCATATCCGCAAGAAGCAATATTTTTTTTCCATATTCTTTTCGAGAACGTATTATTAAAGACTCACACATTGGTAAAAATTCAGGATAACGCTCAATATCTGAAACCAGATCAAACATTTCACTGGCACTATGGGTGATCTGCCGATGTATTGTAAAAATCGGCATAATTATCTCTGTAAGGAAAATTTTTCATCACGCGCTTTTTGCAAAATGGCAAAATCATCTCCAGCATGATGAGATGAACGCGTTAAAGGATTGGAGGCCATATGTAAAAATCCTTTTACTTTACCAATCTTGGCAAAAGACTCAAATTCTTCAGGAGGCACAAAACGAACAACTGGATGATGTTTTCGTGTAGGCTGCAAATATTGTCCAATTGTCATAAAGTCAACATCAGCAGCGCGCAAATCATCCATCAATTGCAAAACTTCATTTCGCTCCTCCCCAAGGCCAACCATAATTCCCGATTTTGTAAAAATTGTTGGATCAAGTTCTTTAACACGTTGTAATAAACGAATTGAATGAAAATAACGTGCCCCTGGACGGACCTTCAAATATTTAGAAGGAACTGTTTCTAAGTTATGATTAAAAACATCAGGCTTAGCAGCAACAACAACTTCTAAAGCGCCATCCTTATGACGAAAATCAGGTGTAAGAACTTCAATTGTTGTTTTAGGATTTTTTTTACGAATCGCATAAATAACTTTTGCAAAATGCTCAGCACCACCATCAGCAAGATCATCACGATCAACAGATGTAATGACAACATGTTTTAATTCCATCCGTGCAACAGCATCAGCGACACGTTCTGGCTCATTATCATCAACGGCAAGTGGAATACCTGTTGCAACGTTACAAAAAGCACAAGCGCGCGTACATATTTCACCTAAAATCATAAAGCTAGCATGCCTCTGGCTCCAACATTCGCCAATATTAGGACAACCAGCTTCTTCACATACAGTCACTAACTTATGCGTACGTACAATACCATGTGTTTCCTTATAAATTGGTGATGTTGGCGCTTTTACACGAATCCAATCTGGCTTTTTTTGAACGCTTGTATCAGGACGATGTGCTTTTTCAGGATGACGCAATCGTCTATTTGCAACTCTATCAACAACCGTAACCATTTAAGCCTTTGCCTTATAAATACGAAGTAACAATCAAAAATATAAAATTTTTCATACAATCCAGTCATCAAGCGTTTAAAACTTGACCATAAGCATCCAATACACTTTCTTTCATCATTTCCGATAAGGTCGGATGTGGAAAGACAGTATGCATTAATTCTTCTTCTGTTGTTTCAAGATTCATAGCAATAACAAAACCCTGTATCAATTCTGTTACCTCAGCCCCTACCATATGGGCCCCGAGAAGCTGTCCTGTTTTTTTATCAAAAATCGTTTTTACTAACCCCTGATCTTCACCCAAAGCAATCGCTTTACCATTCGCAGCAAAAGAATAACGACCAATACGTATATCATAACCTGCTTCTTTTGCAGCCGCTTCTGAAAGCCCTACAGAGGCAACCTGTGGTGTACAATATGTACACCCTGGAATTTTTCTTTTATCAAGCGGATGAGCACTCTTCAAACCTGCAAGATGCTCAATACATATCACACCTTCTTCTTCTGCTTTATGGGCCAACATAGGAGGACCTGCTACATCACCAATAGCATAAATGCCTTCCACCCCCGTCCAACTCCATTCATCAGTTACAATGCACCCGCGATCGGTTTTTATTCCCAAAGCTTCTAAACCAAGATTCTCAATATTACCTTGCACCCCAACAGCGGAAATCAACCGGTTAACAGTCATTGACTCTATTTTACCTAGAACATCAATATGTACACTTACAGAATCGGAAGATTTTTCAACCTTTGTTACTTTTGCTTGACGAAGAATGCGTAAACCTTTTTTCTCTAACTGTTTACGAGCAAACGTTGAAATTTCAATATCTTCAGCAGGCATGATATGGGGCATCATTTCAACAACAGTTACTGTCGCCCCCATATCATGATAAAAAGAAGCAAATTCAATGCCAATAGCCCCAGACCCTATAACCAAAAGCGATTTTGGCATTGCTGGCGGTATCATAGCTTCGAAATAAGTCCAAATGAGTTTTCCATCTGGCTCAATACCAGGAAGGACACGAGGACGTGCGCCCGTTGCAATAATGATATGCTTTGCTTGATAAGTTCCCTCCCCTAACGTCCCTTTAGGGACTGGATTTTGCGGTTGCATAATCGGTTTGGAGGATGAAGAAACCATAATTTCCGCAGGAAGGCTTCCCTTTGCTTCTTTAGTAAGCTTTGCTTCACCCCAGATAATATCAATTTTGTTTTTTTTCATTAAAAAACCAACACCAGCATTTAAACGTGCTGAAACACCCCGTGAACGTGCCACAACATCTTTGATGTTTGTCTCAATTGAACCATTAATTTTTAATCCATAATTTGTCGCATGTTCAGCAAAATGTTTCATTTCCGCTGAACGGAGAAGGGCCTTTGTTGGAATACATCCCCAATTTAAACAGATCCCTCCCAAATGTTCACGTTCAACAATCGCAGTCTTAAAGCCACATTGTGCTGCACGAATTGCGGTTACATATCCGCCTGGACCTGATCCAATCACAATTACATCATAAAGATTTACCACAGTAATTCCTCCATGGATATATATAAAATGGATATGCATTTTTTGAACTTAAGTCTGTAAAAAAACATGACAGAATTATCTTATGTCTTTTGCTTTAAACTTCACGCAAATGCTTTATCCAAACCAGAAATAGCAATAACATTGCTCTTTAAACTCTTTAAATTTGTTTCTATTCTCTTAACACGCTTTCTCACAATTTACGTGAAGAACTGTTAAACAGTTCAAACCAACATTGCTAATGGATTTTCAATCATCTTCTTAAAAGTCCGCGCAAGCTCTGCTGCTAAAGCACCATCGACAACACGATGATCCGCAGAAAGCGTAACTGACATAACTGTCGCAACAACTAATGCACCATTTTTAACAACGGCGCGTTGCTCCCCTGCACCAATCGCAAAAATCGTCGCATGCGGTGGATTAAGAATAGCCGAAAAACTTTTTATACCATACATCCCCATATTTGATACAGCTGTTGTTCCACCCTGATATTCTTCCATTTTTAACTTGCCCTCGCGCGCACGCTTTGCAAAATCCTTCATCTCTTTGGAAATAAGTGATAACGGCTTTTCCTCTGCATGGCGAATAATCGGTGTAATTAATCCATTGGGAATAGAAACAGCAACCCCAACATCACAATGTTTATGATGAAGCATCCCGCCTTCAAGCCAAGAAACATTCGCATCAGGAATCGCTTTCAAAGAAAGTGCGACAGCTTTGATCACCATATCATTAACAGAAAGCTTATAAGTAGGCTGAGTTTCTTCCTGCCCCTTAACCATTGGAGCAGCAGCATTTAGTTGTGTACGCAGTGCTAATAGCGCATCAAGTTCACAATCTACCGTTACATAGAAATGTGGGACTCTCTGTTTTGATTCCACCAAACGTGTCGCGATTGTTTTACGCATATTATTATGGGGAGCGAAGCTATATTCATCCTCTTTGAAGAGTTTCAATATCTGTTTGTCCGAAGCACCTGTAGCTATTAGCTCCCCTATCGGTGAGGAATAAGACACTTTAGACATATCGCTGCTCACAGCTTTTTCTACATCGCGCTTAATAATACGCCCATGCGGACCACTTCCAGAAATAAGGGATAAATCAAGACCTGCCTGAGATGCTAATCGCCGCGCTAAGGGAGAGACAAAAAGACGAACTTCCTTTTTATCTTGCTGTATTAATTGCCCAGTTGATGATTCATGAGACATTTTTATTCCCTTTGAGTCCGTTTGTTTCAGAGAATCTGTCTGTTTGATGCCCTCTGGTTTTTGTCTTGTAGAAGAAGAGATTTCTTCTGTAACTTTTGCAGCTTCAGCTAAATCTTCACCTTCTTCTGCTAAAACAACAATTAAAGCATTTACTTTAACGCCTTGTGTTCCAGCAGGAACAACAATTTTAGCAACCCTACCTTCATCAACGGCTTCGACTTCCATTGTCGCTTTATCCGTCTCAATCTCAGCAATAACATCACCCGAGGAAACCTTATCTCCCTCCTTAATATTCCATTTTGTTAAATTTCCCTCTTCCATCGTAGGGGAAAGCGCTGGCATTGTAATTTTAATGGGCATTATGCTTTCCTCCGTTATGCTCTGTATGTCACAGCCTTAACGGCCTCAATAATTTCAGCAGTATTAGGCAAAGCCAACTTCTCAAGATTAGCGGCATAAGGCATCGGAACATCTTTGCCAGAAATCGTAGCAATTGGCGCATCAAGATAGTCAAAAGCCTGCTGCATAACACGCGTTGCTATTTCAGTTCCCACAGATGACTGAGGAAATCCCTCTTCAATTGTTACCAAACGACCTGTTTTTTTAACTGACGAAAGAATTGTTGGAAGATCCATCGGGCGAATGGTTCGTAAATCAATCAATTCAACATCAATACCAAGTTTTTCAATTTCTGGTAACGCTTGAACAGCATAATGCATCCCAATTCCACATGCAACAATCGTCACATCTTGTCCAGACTTATGAATACGTGCCTTACCAATAGGCAAAAGAAAATCATCCAGTTGAGGAACATCAAATTGATACCCATACAAAATCTCATTTTCAAGGAAAATAACAGGATTATCATCACGAATAGCAGCTTTCAGCAAACCTTTTGCATCTGCAGCACTATAAGGCATGACAACTTTCAGACCTGGTACATGACTATACCATGCAGCATAACATTGAGAATGTTGAGCACCAACACGGGTAGCCGCGCCATTGGGACCTCGGAAAACCATAGGAGCGGTCATTTGTCCACCAGACATATAACGTGTTTTGGCTGCTGAGTTAATAATTTGGTCCATCGCCTGCATCGCAAAATTAAATGTCATAAACTCGACAATAGGACGTAACCCTCCAAAAGCAGCCCCGACAGCCAGTCCAGCAAAGCCGTGCTCTGTAATTGGGGTATCAATAACTCGGCGTTCTCCGAATTCTTCCAACAAACCTTGACTAACCTTATAGGCACCTTGATATTGCGCGACTTCTTCCCCCATAAGAAAAACTGTTTCATCACGCCGCATTTCTTCAGCCAAAGCCTGATTAAGCGCTTCACGAACTGTCATTGTAACCATTTGTGTTCCCGCCGGAATATCAAAATTAGGAGATATATCAAAAGTAGGAGCAGCCTGCGGAACTGACAAAGGCAGAGAAAGAGAAGTTTCCTTAGGTTTTTGTGCTGTATCAGTAGGTTGCGAAATATCCTCAGCACGCTCACCTTCTTCTAACAAAATCGCAATAACAGTGTTAACCTTTACGCCTTCCGAACCTTCAGGCACAAAAATCTTACCAAGAGTACCTTCATCAACGGCCTCTACTTCCATTGTAGCCTTATCCGTTTCAATTTCAGCAATAACATCGCCAGAGCTAACCTTATCACCTTCTTTCTTGAGCCATTTAGACAGTTTACCTTCTTCCATAGTTGGTGAAAGCGCCGGCATCAAAATATCAATAGACATACTTGCTTCCCTCGCATCAAACTAAAATATCAGTATAGAGCTCAGAAGCATCTGGCTCTTGATCACTTTGTGCAAAATCTACCGCATCAGCAACAATTGCACGGACCTCTTTCTCAATAGATTTTAAATCATCTTCGCTCGCCCAATTTTTTTTAAGAATCCGACTTTTTACTTGATCAATCGGATCGTGCTCCTCTTTTATTTTTTGGACTTCTTCCTTTGAACGATATTTTGCTGGGTCAGACATGGAATGACCACGATAGCGATAGGTCTGCATATCAAGAATGATCGGTCCTTTACCTGAGCGTGCCCAAGAAATTGCTTCATCAGCAGCTCCTTTTACTGATCGAACATCCATACCATCAACAACAATACCTGGAATTTCAAAAGAAAGACCACGTCGGGAAAAATCAGTTTCTGCAGATGCACGTGAAACTGACGTTCCCATAGCATACTGATTGTTTTCAATAATATAAACAACAGGAAGCTTCCAAAGTGAAGCCATATTAAAACTCTCGTAAACCTGCCCCTGATTTGCAGCACCATCACCAAAATAAACCAATGTCACATTATCTTTACCAAGATACTGATTCGAAAATGCCAAACCTGAACCAATTGGAACCTGCGCACCAACAATACCATGTCCCCCATAAAAGTTCTTTTCTTTAGAGAACATATGCATCGAGCCACCTTTCCCTTTGGAAAAGCCACCTTGACGTCCCGTTAATTCTGCCATAACACCACGCGGACTCATCCCAACCGCTAACATATGTCCATGATCACGGTAAGACGTAATAACCTGATCACCTTCTTTTGCCGCTTTCAATGTTCCTATAACAACGGCTTCCTGACCAATATAAAGGTGACAAAATCCCCCTATAAGCCCCATACCATAAAGTTGTCCTGCTTTTTCTTCAAAACGGCGAATTAAAAGCATTTCACGATAAGCATCAATTTCTTCTTCTTTTGTAAAATCTGCTATTGGTGCTTTCTTTGTGGTGCTTGATAATGCAGTGCGCGCCACCGACGCAGAATTTTTTTTAAGTCGTTCTGCCATATTAAACTCCCTTTTATGATTATTTAGGAATAACCTTTACGAACAAAAGTTACAAGCCTTATCAATCGGCTTAAACAATATCATTGCTGATTGTTGTTTAAATTAAGTGATTTTTCATTTACCTTTAGTATCATTTCAAGGTATTAAGATTGTCAGTTCATTTGACTTAGAGAAGTTCAAGTTCTTTCGGACATACTCATCCAACATATCTTTTTCTATATGCCCGTTGCGTAAAAGAGAAATACGCTTTTCCATGAATATCCGCTCAGCTTCTATTTTATGAAGCTCCTTTTCTAATTCGCTAATATGCTGATTAACTTCACTGCGTGAATACAATCCATACTCACCATGATAAATGTGATAACTGAAATAGCTTAAGACTCCCACCGTCATAAGAGGTAGTACAAAGCGTACTTTGATTGATCGACGTTTCTGCTTTGTCCACATAAAATAGCACAGTCTTTACAGCACAAATTTCTTAATATTTTGCCCAACTATGCATGATTTTGATTAATACCTCATTACCAAATCTACACTAAATAATTTGTTATTTTCAATTTATCCCCCTTAATACAATCAAAGTAAGCTGAATGACCTACTTTTATATTATAAATATTGGATATCCTCTAATTTGTAGCTTTTCCTAAAATTTCCTATTAAAATAAAGATAAAATCAACGGTATCCCCTATGCTTGGTGGTTTTTCCTAACCAATTCCAATCCTCAAATTGATAACGCTTATCATCACCTCCCAAAACGAGATAAACCCCTTGATTTTGAACAATAATTTCACCCTTCATCCTTACCCACGCTCCTTATGTGTTATTCATAAAGAGATTATTTTTAATTTGATAATATGCGGATTAACCTCACGGTGTAAATACAATTTATAGCAGCCGTAATAAACGTGAAATTAGGATAGTTTGGAGCCTCCAATAATCTAATGCTATCCACTGCCATAAGCAGAAAAACAATGCACGCCTTAATTAATTTGCGTCTTTGCTTTACCCGTATAAAATAGCATTGTCTTTTTCAATACTTTTACTTAGCTGTACATGTTTTTTAATATCTCATATTAAATAAATATAGTACAATAATTTTGCATGATGCAACTTAATTATTTATAAAAATAAAAAGCGAACTGAATTACTTTCTCTTTATTATAAAATTTTTAAAAATCTGTAATCTGATTCCCATCTTTATCCGTAAATCTTCCTCCAAGAATGACTATAAAATCAACAACTGCCCAAATTCCGGTAATTATCAATCCAAACAATGATAAAGATAGAACCAGCATTAAAGCACCAGTCCTAACTTTACCAACCATAAAACGATGGACACCAAAGATACCTGCACACCAACAAAGGAGTGCGAACATTATCTTTGAGTTCTCTGTACCTGGTCTCAACAATGGAAAAACAGAACTAACCACACCGCCTTCATAGACAAAATCAATAGTATCACCAATCCTTGGTGGTTTCTTTCCCAACCAATCCCAAGTCGCAAACTGATAACGCTTACCGTCATCACCCGAAACGAGATACATTCCTTGATCTTGAGTAATAATCACACCTCTCATCTTAATCCCTATAAATTTAAATACCTATAAAATTACTATGCATATGCCTTTGATAAGAAATCTCAATTTCATAATCTAAATGATCTTATACTTTCATATTTTTTGCTCACAACTATACACGATATAAATCACCAGCATAATGCGCTTGGGCTCCTAGCATTTCTTCAATACGGATAAGTTGATTGTATTTTGCTAATCTATCCGAACGTGCAAAAGAACCTGTTTTAATTTGTCCACAATTCGTTGCAACAGCAAGATCTGCAATGAAAGAATCCTCTGTCTCGCCGGAACGATGAGATATAATGGCACGATAACCTGCTTTATGTGCTACTTCTACAGCATCAAGTGTTTCACTCAATGTACCGATTTGATTAACTTTTATGAGAATAGAATTGCCTACCCCCATTTTGATACCATCACGCAAACGTGCTGAATTTGTTACAAACAAATCATCGCCAACAAGCTGACATTTTTCTCCAATTGTGTCAGTAAGTAGCTTCCAACCTTCCCAATCATCCTCTGCCATTCCATCTTCAATTGTAATAATAGGATAATTTTTCACAAGCTGCGCTAAATAATTTACCTGCTCTTGGGTGTCACGGCATTTCCCCTCACCTTTATAAAAATACGAACCATTTTTATAAAATTCGGTTGAAGCACAGTCTAAACCAATGGCAATTTGTTCACCTGGTTTATAGCCACATATCATGATAGATTCCATAATAAAATCAATTGCTTGATCAGCACTTTTAAATTGAGGTGCAAAACCACCTTCATCACCAACATTGGTATTATAACCCGCATCTTTTAAACGCTTTTTCAATGCATGGAAAATCTCAGCGCCATAACGGATCGCTTCTCTTATAGTAGGAGCTCCTATAGGAATAATCATAAACTCTTGAAAATCAATCAAATTATCAGCATGAACGCCACCATTAATAATATTCATCATGGGGGTTGGAAGAATATGCGCTTGTGTACCACCAATATAACGATACAAAGGTAAATTTAATGAATCCGCAGCTGCTTTTGCAACAGCTAATGAAACACCAAGAAGTGCATTGGCACCAAGACGGGCTTTGTTTGGCGTTCCATCCAAAGCAATCATTGCTTGATCAATAGCAATTTGATTTGTTGCATCCCGCCCACCAAGTTCTTCAAGAATTTCGCCATTAACTGCAGCAACCGCTTTTTCAACACCTTTCCCTTGATAGCGCAAACCACCATCACGAAGCTCTATAGCCTCGTGTGCTCCTGTTGAAGCTCCCGAAGGAACCAGAGCGCGACCAAAAGCTCCATTCTCCAAATGAACATCAACTTCTACCGTTGGATTACCACGGCTATCAAGAACTTCACGCCCAATGATATCGACAATTATAGTCATATGTGTTTCCTTATCCAATAAAAGTCTCGATTCATTTATAATGCCCTATTAATGAAATATTTTTTCTCTTCTCAACTCAACTTTTTTGACAGATAATCAAATTCCATTAAAGTCTCAAGCAATCTTTGTAAATCATCAACTTTAACCATATTGGGTCCATCAGAAGGTGCATTATCTGGATCTTGATGTGTTTCTAAAAAAATACCAGCTACCCCAACAGAAACAGCTGCACGCGCTAAAATTTCAACAAATTGACGCTGTCCACCAGATGAAG
Source organism: Bartonella sp. AD24XZML (assembly GCF_042196485.1). Lineage (NCBI taxonomy): Bacteria > Pseudomonadati > Pseudomonadota > Alphaproteobacteria > Hyphomicrobiales > Bartonellaceae > Bartonella > Bartonella sp. AD24XZML. The sequence goes on from NZ_JBHIQH010000041.1 coordinate 18,956, forward strand.
CCCCCTGCCCCCCAGGTTCTTGAACAGAATGCGTTGCATCAAAAATAACAGGAGCTCCAAATGAACGTAAAATAGGCAACGAACGCATATCAGAAATAAGTCGGTTGTAACCAAATGACGTGCCTCGCTCACAAAGCATAACATTCGGATTACCACTGTAAACAACCTTTTTTAAAACATTCTCCATATCCCACGGCGCTAAAAACTGACCTTTTTTAATGTTAATAACACATTCTGTTTTGGCGGCTGCTACCAAAAGATCTGTTTGACGACATAAAAAAGCCGGTATTTGTAAAATATCAACTGTAGAAGAAACAATTGTACATTGCTCTTCTGTATGCACATCAGTTAATATGGGACAATCAAACTCTTTTTTTAAATCAGAAAAAATAGCCATTGCTTTTTCAAGACCAATGCCACGTGCCGCACTCAAAGAGGTTCTGTTGGCTTTATCGTAACTTGATTTATAAACAAACCTGATACCAAGCTGATCGGTAATTGTTTTAATACGACCAGCCATTTCAAAAGCATGATCACGACTTTCCATCTGACACGGCCCTGCAATTAATGAAAGAGGCATTTCATTTGAAAAAATCATATTTCCAACTTTCACACGGGCATTTGGTTTAGTCATTTTATCCCTCAAAAGCAAAGTAATCCAATTTACGCATTAAACTAATCGACTTTGTTCTACAGCGGCTTCAATAAAAGAAGAAAAAAGCGGATGTGGATCAAAAGGACGAGATTTTAATTCTGGATGATATTGAACACCAATAAACCATGGATGATCTACATATTCTATCGTTTCTGGTAAAATACCATCAGGAGACATCCCAGAAAAAATCAAACCACACTGTTCTAACTTATCCTTATAATCAATATTGACCTCATAACGATGACGATGTCGCTCGACAATCTTGGTCATCCCATAAATTTGAGCAATATGACTCTCTTCTTTTAATTCAGCAGCAAAAGCACCAAGGCGCATTGAACCGCCGAGATCAGCATTTCTTGTACGTTTTTCAAGAACGTCTCCTTTAAGCCATTCTGTCATTAAACCTACAATTGGATTGTCTGTTTCGCAAAACTCACTTGATGAAGCATTCTCAATCTGTGCAATATTGCGCGCAGCTTCTATACAAGCTAATTGCATCCCAAAACAAATCCCTAAAAATGGAACTTTACGCTCTCGTGCAAATTGAATTGCTCGAATCTTCCCTTCTGCCCCTCGTGCCCCAAAAGCACCTGGAACCAAAATTCCATGGGCTTTTTGTAAAGTTGAAACAGAATCTTCTTTTTCAAAAAGCTCCGAATCAATCCACTCAATATTAACCTTCACTCTATTCGCTAAACCACCATGTGCAATCGCTTCAATAAGAGATTTATAAGCATCCTTTAAGCCCGTATATTTTCCTACAACAGCAATCGTAACTTCTCCTTCAGGATGGTGAATACGATGCGTAATATCTTCCCAACGATCCATCTTGGGGGAAGGTGCCGAATCGATTCCAAAAGCGCAAAGAACTTCAGAGTCCAAACCCTCCTTATGGTATGCCATAGGAACATCATAAATTGTTGGCATATCTAATGCCTGAATGACCGCATTGGAGCGAACATTGCAAAAAAGTGATAATTTGCACCGTTCTGTTTCTGGAATAGATCGATCTGCACGTACAAGCAAAATATCAGGAGAAATACCAACTGCTTGCAATTCTTTGACAGAATGTTGTGTTGGTTTCGTTTTTAATTCACCTGCTGAAGGAATATAAGGCATTAATGTGAGATGGACATAAACGACATTTTGTCTCGGTAGCTCATTGCGAAGCTGACGAATCGCTTCTAGAAAAGGCATTGCTTCAATATCACCAACCGTTCCACCTATCTCACACAAAACAAAATCAAATTCTTCATTTTCCATCGTAATGAATCTCTTAATTTCATCTGTAACATGAGGAATAACTTGGACTGTTGCCCCCAAATAATCACCACGCCGCTCTCGTTCAATGATATTGCGATAAATACGCCCTGTTGTAATATTATCTTGGCTATTTGCAGAACGCCCAGTAAAACGCTCATAATGACCAAGATCAAGATCCGTTTCTGCACCATCATCGGTCACAAATACTTCGCCATGTTGATAAGGTGACATCGTACCTGGATCAACATTTAAATAAGGATCAAGTTTGCGAAGACGTACGCGATAGCCACGAGCCTGTAATAACGCTGCTAACGCCGCCGCTGCGATGCCTTTTCCAAGGGAAGAAACCACACCACCAGTAATAAAAACATAACGTGCCATGGGCTTATGGTGATAAGCAATTTATAATGATTTTTCCAGCAAAAAATGCAAAAAGAAACAATTTTTCTTCTAAAATAAAAAAGGCGAAAAAAATCACCTTTTTTAAAAAGTCTATGTTTTCTTAAAAAACTATTTTGTACTGTTATCCGGAACTGTATTTTCAAAAACCTGAGGAACTGGACTTTCTGCTTCAGGATTTGTGGACTGTTTCTGTTCCTGCGGAGAATTCGAAGTGCCTCCTAGCTGTTCAAGAATAGAAGGGGAAGACTCACCATCTGATGATGGGACTGATCCTGAGTCTTTATTGGTAGAATTCTGCTCTGAATTAACCGGTATACGCTTTAAAATATCAGAACTAGAATTTGATATATTACTCACCACGGTAAGTCCAATAGACACAACAAAAAAACAACAGGCTAAAATAGCAGTCAAACGTGTTAAAGGATTTCTAGATCCACGAGTTTTCATCAACCCTGAGCTATTACTCACACCTAACCCACCACCTTCTGAAGGTTGAATTAATATAATACCAACCAAAGTAATCACAATCAAAAAATGAATAACTATAAGTACTGTTTGCATAAACCCTGCTCTTCAAATAACTCTTTAATAGCTATTTACACATAAATAACGCACAATCCAAGGGGAAACTCAAATTTCTCTGCTATAGTTTACGACAAACATCGCAAATTGTTAAAAAATCAATCGCTTTTAAGCTTGCTCCACCTATCAAAGCACCATTAACATGAGCAATGCTTAAAAGCTCAAATGCATTGGATGGCTTTACGGATCCACCATAAAGCAAACGTATCTTATTACCTTCATCACCAAAACGAGAGCGCACCCTATCACGAATGAAATGATGTACTTTTGCAATATCTTCTGGAGTCGCTGTATTGCCGGTGCCTATCGCCCAAACTGGTTCATAAGCGATAATGGTATTCTCTGCTGTTGCATCATCTGGGAGAGATTCTTCAAGCTGCTGCGTGAGAATATCCAGTACTTTATTATTATTACGCTCCTCCAATGTTTCACCAATACATACAAGAGCCACAAGACCTGCTCGCCACGCAGCTTGCACTTTGGCACAGACAATCGCATCATTTTCCTGGTACACTGTACGACGTTCTGAATGCCCAATAATAACATGACTTGCTCCCGCTTCTTTAAGCATAAAAGCTGAAATATCTCCAGTATAAGGACCATGATCATCAAAGTGACAATTTTGTCCTCCCAAAAGGAGATTTTCACCATTCAGCGTATTAGAAGCACGCGATAAAAGCGTTGCTGGAACACAAATTAGGGCTTCAAATAGATGACCTAGATCAGAGCTAACGCCTGTAGCAATAGCACGCAACTCTCCAAGCGATTCACTCGTTCCATTCATTTTCCAATTTCCAGCAAGAAAAGGCCGAATATTTTGAGACATATTTTCACCTCAAGAGCTCTTACAATACATTGTTTATCTGTAGTTACCAAATTATAAAATGAAAGCAAGTCTTTAAAGCTTGCATCTTTCATCTCTTTATTGCAAATTCCATTACAGCTTTGATAATAACTCACATTAAAAATGGACTTGAACAATGCTTGACATCTTAAGAAATGCTACAAATTCTTGGATTTTTAGAATTTTCCTTGCTATTTTACTCTTATGCTTCATTCTTTTATGGGGGGTACCGCAGTTACACAAAAAAAGTGAAAGAGATCTTATTACTTCTGGAAAGTCCACAGTAACTGTCGATGATTATCGTCTTGCACTCGCCGATCAAAGCGCACGTTTAGCATATGCTGCTCATCTTGGACGAATGTTTACAACAAATGAAATGCAGCAATACCAAATTCCTGCTTTTGTATTTAATCAATTACAACAAAATGTACTGCTTGATGAACAAGCACGTAAAATGAAAATAAGTCTTTCAAAAGATACAATAGCTCATACGATTGGTTCTGATAAAATGTTCCAGGTAAATGGCACTTTTGATAAAAACTTGTTTTATAACTATCTTCAGCATTTACGTATTAGTGAAAGTGCTTTTCTTAATTATTACACCAAACAAGAAAAGCGTAATCAGCTGATTGCTGCTTTACTTTCTGATATGAAGGCACCAAATCTCTTTTATAAAGCACTTGCTCTTTATCAAGGAGAAATGCGTATTGCTGATTATCTCGTTATTGATCTAAAAGAAAAGAAAACAATTGCTGATCCTGATTACGAAACATTACAAAAATGGTTTGAAACACATCAAAGTCAATTTCGTGCTCCAGAATACCGTACTGTCTCTTTGCTATCTATGGAACTTAATGATTTTGTAAAACCTAAAGATATCTCAACAGATGAGGCGAAAGCCTATTATACACAAAATGCTTCACGTTTTGTAACGCCTGAAAAGCGTACATTCGAAGAACTGCGATTCCCCTCACGCGAAGAAGCCGATAATGCAGCAAAAAAAATAGCTGATGGATTGAGTTTTGATGAACTGGTAAAAGCTGAAAAAAAGACTCTTAATGACATAAAAAAAGGACCTCTCGCAGAAAATGAACTCCCTAATCATCTGACATCTGAAATTTTTGAACTTCAACAAGGCCAAGTCAGTCCTGTGATAAATGACTTACAGGGACCTGTTCTCATTCGCGTTACGCATATTGAACCTTCAAGCTCTCTTCCTTTTGAAAGTGTAGAAGAAAATATTCGCCAAATACTTGCCAAAAATCGTGCTACTGATGATATCCGTAACAATTATGTAGCCATTGAAAATGCTCGTTTTGAGGGTGCTTCTCTCAAAGAGTTAGCTGACCAATACAAGTTATCTTTGCGCACAATTACTATTGATAAAACGGGAAAAACGCTTGAAGGTGCAATACTCACGGATTTACCTCAAAAAGATATTTTACTGAATGCCATCTATCAATCAAACGAAGGAGTCGATCTTGATCCTCTCTCTTTTCAAAATGGTGGATATCTCTGGTACAAGGTCGATAAAATTATTCCTGCCCGCGATAAAACACTTGAAGAGGCTAAGCTAGATGTTCTTTCTCAATGGAAAAATGAAGAAATCCAACGTCTTCTTGATGAAAAAGCCCAAAATGCTCTCAAACAGCTCACGGAAGGAAAAAGTCTTGTTGCTCTTGCTCATGCCCTTGGTGTTACAAAACAAACAACACCCGCCCTCCGGCGTCAAGACTCATCTGACCCTCTTGGCGTTGAAGGGATTAAAGCATTATTTTCTGCTCCCAAAGGCCATTATGGCATCATAAAAGGTCCAGTTGCAACAAACCGTATCATTTATCAAATAAAGACTGTAACCATGCCTAAAGATATCACGTCTCATACTCTTTCAACTGAGGTCCGCGCCAATATAGATATGATGATAAGAGAAGATCTCAAGCTAGAAATGCTACAAGTTGCCAATAAAGAACATCCTTTGGAAATTAATAGCACAAATTATAATCAGATCTTTAACGCTCTCCAATAAAAAGATTGTGCATAATTTTAAGAACTTATTGATAAAGTTTTCATCAGCTCTTCGTCTATAGTTGAAGAGGTAAGACGGGTTTCTTGTCTGCATATCTTAGGATCAGCGTTTGTATAATGATTCATTTTCTCGCAAAACAGTGCATGTATGGATTTGCGAGAAAATAGTCAATGGAATGTAGAATCGTTTTTGCAATGCATTAAGAAACATTACCCATCCAAAGGTTGTAAAGGTTGCCGCCCATTAAGCTATAAATATCATCCCTATCGTCATTCATTCATAGCTCATCATATTTTGCTACTCTTAATATTCATTTATAGGGAGCGTATTGCTTCTTCCTTAAATGATTTCATTTACACACCCAACTTATAATAGATAAAAAAAACTATTTTTAAAATTCATTATAAAAATGGAGAAATCTTTTTCTATTCAAGACTCTCATTCAATATGAGAAAAAACGAATTATCATTATAAATCAATATATTAATCAATCATAACAGTCATCAATTATGATGTTATAATTTTCTCAAAAATAAGAGTTTTTTATAGACTTATAGACTGCTAAGATAACTTCTCTCATAAAATAGAAATTTTACCTCATGTTTTTCTTTCTCTGCATCTCACCCATCCAATACACTGAATAAAACATATTACTGATGAAGAAATATACCGTATTTTCAAGATCACAAAATTTCTTATTCTTTTGCGTTCATAACAACCAAAACATCAACATTTTTTATAATAAAAAAATGGTTTGGAATCACAATAGCTCCTTTATCTTCCTATGAGAAAATCAGTCTACATGTTACGCATTCCAACATAGTAATATTCTTTTACAATATCTTTGGAAAATTGCCGCTTATTGCTGCCCTTGTTATCAACCAATAGCGATACATCAATGGCAAAGTTGCACTCTCTTGAAAAATTGCTGCCCCCAGCTGTATAGCTTTTTGAAGAGAAGCTGGTACAATGACCAATGGAAGAAAAGCTGGCTTAAGAACTCTAGGTAAAGTACAAGAATACTCGTAAAATTGGGTATAATGATCGCGCGATAATGCTACCATAGCTTCAACAATACAACCCTTTTGTTGATCGCTGAGACGATGAGATTCCAAATCTTCCCTATTCACTCCTACAGCCTTTAATATATCAGTGGGTAAATAATATTGATATCGTGATTGCATGAATGATAAAAGACGCAATACACCGCTTAATCCTTGAGAAATCCCTCCGTGTTCATAGATATCTGTAAACTCTTGTGCAGTTTCAGGATCTAATATCTGACAAGAAAGCTGTAAAATTATGCCTGCTGTCTCACCACAATAATGCTCTAGATCATGAAGTGTTTCTATTGGATTGTGATAAAGATCTAAAATTTGCGCATCACAATAACGTAAAAAAGCTGTCTTAGGTAAATTAAAAAGAGTGATTGCTTTTAATAAATCATTCAAAATCGGATTGTTTCCACTCGTTTGCATTTCACCATGAGCAATAGCATCATACCACCAACGTAACCGTATTTCTCCTATGAGTGGATCATGTACACTTTCGCGGATACGAGAAACTTCAGCATTAAATACATAAAGAGCAGCCAATGCTTGGCGCTTTTTTTTAGGTGCAAATAAAACCGATATATAGCGATCACGATCTATGGTACGTAAAATATCAAGACAATAAGGAAGAGAGCCTATCATTCTATGAACCTATTAACGTCCCTTTTTTAGCAATTAAATTAATACCCTCTTTTTATTCATATTAAAAAATGAATGATAAGCAAATACAGTTCAGAAAATAAGATTTTTAAATGTGTCTCTTAACTGTATTATGAATTAAAATTTCTTTTCTAGTCCCTTTTCGTTTTAGAAAGAAAAAAATTAAATAAATAATTTTTCTGATAAAACTTATCTTATCGCACTTCAAGTTTTCATTTGCAATAAAAAAGCTAAAAACCAATCGTAACATGCATAGTAAAACTTGAACAACAAACAACGCAAAACACTTTTTCAGTGGATAGATGACAATGTTATTTTATAAAAAATGCACTGATCACAAAAACTTCATCAATCATTGACCTCCTCCCCATCCTAAAAGACAAAGGTTCTTACCAACACCAATTTGTAAAAAATCCAATTGCTCTCGGTGCATTTCTGTTACTATAAACGCATTGATTTATAATGATAATTTTGTGTTTTGTATGTTAAATTAGAATCCCAAATATCGTAGATATGCTTTCATTTCAAACCAATTCCATATTACATCAATAAAAACTATTCCCTTGCACGTCACAAGCGGAACTGGCTTGTAGGTAAAACTGTATAAGAAAGAATTAAAATGCCTCTTATGAACTGTCTTAAGTGCCAAGAGCTGATCACTCATATGATTCATTAGGAACTATGAGCAAACTTTGTCCTGAATACTTGCTGCTGTATTTAAAAACACTTAATGTGTTAAGTTATGTATATTCTATACCCTTATATAACCGCCTTAAACGACAGTATTTTACAGCGCAGAAAATAATCACACAAGTCTTTCATGCTAGACCAGAGCCTTTGTTTTATTAAACAATACTCTAGTCTACCGCAAATAATAACGCCGCAACAGCGCGATCTTCAGCTAATAAAACATTAAATGTACGCACCGCCGCTCCCGTACTCATTGTATCTGATGAAATACGTTTTTCCCATAAAAGCACCCGTAACTCTTCAGGTAATCGTAATAATTCAATTCCAGTACCTATTAATAAAACTTCGATTTCAGAAGCTTCTTCTAAAATACGAGATATATCCCCTTGAGTGGGAACAGGCCCTGCCATCTCAATGCCATAAATACCTGATGGTACACAAATAATAGAACCTCTATGAGACATATCAGCAAAACGAAACCCACCATTTCCATAAGCATCAATAGGTGCGCGACTTGGAAAATGTGCTTCACGAATTTGAATTGCATCGAACATGAATATGCACCTTTTATTTTTGAATAATCCAATTGTCTTTGCTTCTTCTCACCATAAAAATTAAAGTAAGGCTGATATAAACATTGATATGTTAAACATAGCCTAGTATTGAAGTGAAAATTTTTATATAATGCCCTAATCTTCTCATACAACAAATATATGAAAATTTTGGAATAAACCGCAGTAAAATGCTATACCTGCTTAAATAAATCTATCTTTTAAAAAGTTTCCTCAGCTTATTTACTCACAAATTGCTTTTTATAAAAACAATGATCTTGTTTAAAAAACAGAAAAAATTGCGTAATATTCCATAAATAAAACAACTATTTTAATCATCTAAAGAAAACAAAAACTCCATTTTCTGTAGCCACTATAAAAGCCCCTTTTTCAATGAAATTGTCTTGATCTTGCCAAGCTTTTTATAAAAATGCTTAAAAAATGTAATAAACTGCCATTACACCTTAAGATGCATTTTCCTTTGATATAGCTTTTTTCTCTTTAGAGATACTCATATCTTCTTTCGTTGTCGTTTTAGATTTAGACTTTTGTGGTCTTTTTGCTTTAGCATTAAGTTTTGATTTTTTTTCTGCAATCGGCTCACCTTTAACGCGCACATCAGCTAATGTTGAGCGAATAACACGAATATTCATACTCTCACCAATTTCAACCTCTAATTCACCACTCTCGTCGTGAACCTTCGTAACCTTGCCGATAATACCACCACCCGTTATAACTGTATCACCACGACGTACTGCATTAAGCATTTCTTGGCGTTTTTTCATTTGGGCACGCTGTGGACGAATGATAAAAAAATACATAATTGCAAAAATTAAAATGAATGGGACAGCGCTAGCAAATGAAATTCCACCGGAAACATCGCCTGCAACTTGAGCATAAGCGTTCGTAATAAACATTTTTATCTCCTATAGTTAAACCTCAGGTATTTCCCACTCTATTAAAATGAAATTCCGATACAGAAAAAATTCCTAAAGAATTTATCATAAAAAGCAATAACTACATAATCTAATCACAGCTTTACAAAAATACAATAAATCCTTAAGAGGCAGAATACCAAAATACAATGAGAAAAATCTTAAAAAATAGATTCACTTTCCCCTATTGTATATCCTACAATACAAATCTTTTCACTAACTCAATAAATTATACAAGATAATTTTTCTAATGAATAAACTTAATTTATATAGATAATTTATCGTTTTTGATATCAAATGACAGATCTAAATACAATAAAACGCTCTCATTTCAAACCCTGAATTAATCAAAACGATTTTCTTGCACGTCACACATATGAAATGAGCCTGTAGATAAAAACTTTTTAAGAAAGGGGTGAAAATATCTTTTTTCATGCTTCTCTCAAATGCAAGAGCAATTGAAACACTCAAAGCTGACAAATAGTATGATACTATTGTCTTACACTTTCATAAATACAAAAATGGTAATATCTACCGACCCCAACGAACTACTTTCCTAAAACCAATGATTTTTTGCTGCAATGTCATTGATTTAAGAAAATCAATTATTTTTCATGAATTTTCTATAAACTGTAAGACTATTCAAATGTAAAAGTCATCAATAAATTAGTTTTCTAAATATTTAAGGGGATCAACAGGTAATGAATTCTTACGCATCTCAAAATAGACACGTGGCGTTTTAACATTTCCTGAAACACCAGATTTAGCAATCTCATCACCGCGCCTTATCCTTTGTCCTTTGTTAACAACAAGCTTACTATTACATCCATAAATAGTGATAATATCATTTTCATGTCGAATCATCACAACATTACCAAGCTCTTTTAGTCCATCTCCCGCATAAATAACCACACCATTTTCTGCCGCCTTTACCGAAGACCCTTCAGGCACTGCAATATCTATTCCTCGATTCATTACTGTTCCCTTTTTTTGACCGAACTGGCTTAATAAACGCCCTCGTACTGGCCAACGCATCTTAGAAATTCCTGTGGCTTGCGGAGTCGTCATATTATCTGTATTCGTAACAGTACTTGACAAACCAGTCTCATGTTTCAATTGCGTCATCTGTTTAGAAAAATTTTTCTCAGAGCTTGATTTGTTCATCTTTGCAGAGGGTGGCATTATTACAGGAGCTTTATATATAGGAGAGGACTTCTTGTTTTTTATAGAGGACATCACTTGAGATTGGGATGCAGATTCTGTTGTTGACACTGCCCAATCGTTATTATTGTGTGCATTTGAAGCTGCTAATGTACGCCTGCTTGGAACAACAAGGACCTGACCGATATAAATGGAATTGCTGTTTATACCATTTGCTAATTTTAATGCCTCAACACTAACCCCTACTTGTCGTGCAATACTGAGCAGTGTATCTCCACTCTGGACAATATAAGAACTCCGCCGAAAAATAGGAGATTTATCCATTTGTGAACGAGAAAGTGTTCCAAGATTACGTGGAGGGGCGCCCATAACGCGACCATCAGAAGAAGTTATCCTACCTTGATGTGGAAAATTATAGAGGGAATTATCATCTCCCCACGAATCATCGCTTGATTCCACAGGTGGCAATTCAGTGCTTTGTATCATACCACTACCGTATGATAGCATTCGCGGATCTGTATACATAGTGCTTGATATATTTGATTGAGATGATACCGCACGATGAGAGAACGTATTGGAAAAACGCTGTGTACCAGAACTACAACCAGCAACAATAGTTACCACCGCTAAAAAAGTTATTCTCTGAAAATTATGCTGGAAAATATTATCCAAAGCTTTTAGACACATCGTTTTGCTCACTCATCAATAATCAACTCACTCCATTAAAGCTTTTTTAAATTACCGAAGAGTTAAAATGAGATGTTTTATTCATAAATATCTTTATATAAGATCAAAATGAATTTAATGTAGACAATTTGCAGAAATTTCTTAGCTTTTAAAAATTAAAGTATCTCTGCAATGCCTTTAATAAAAGGTTGGTAACGCACTTGGAACAGTTCTAAACACTCAAATCGACTACCAATTTTTGTATAGCGCGTCACCGTTTGTACCCCTTCGTCAGGTCCTATCGCCTGAATGAGAATTCCATTTTCAGCTAAAAGTTCTAAAAATTCCTTTGGTTCATCAAAACGTGATGGCCAAATAAGAATGCGATCAAATGATCCTAAGCCTGTCACACTATGACTTCCATCAATCTGCCGTATAACAATATTTTCAATTCCTAAAGTTTGAAATTTTTGGCGTGCTAAATCAACAAGCGTTTTATAACGATCAATCGTTGTCACACGGTCACTCAGACATGCCATAAGAGCAGTACAAAAACCAGATCCTGTACCAATTTCTAAGACACGATGCCTTTTTTTCAAAGATAATGCCGAAAGAATTAAGAGTTGTTCTTCCAAACGTTCCATATATTCACCACACTCAAGGGGAATAACTTTATTATCATAAGCACTATTGAACCAAGGAGCAGCAACAAACTGTTGACGCGGAATTTTCTCTAATGCCGAAAAAAATCGCACGTCATCAATGCCTTTGCTACGCATTTTCAGTACAAGAGCGGCTAACTCCTCACGAAATTGTAAAATACCCTTTTGCCCCATAATATCATTCAATCTCCAATGGAGGTGCACTTTTATCATACTGACAAACTGCTTCTTTTAAAATGGCAAAAACTTGCGTCTGTGTATCATCACCTCTTGGCAATAAACGCATATTGTCTCTCCTTTCGTAAAATTAAGCAGTAATACAGCGCATGCCTCCCATATAAGGTTGTAAAACATCTGGAATAATAATTGATCCATCAGCCTGTTGATAATTTTCAAGTACGGCAATAAGACAACGTCCAACAGCCGTACCAGAACCATTAAGGCTATGAACAAAATGCAATTTTTTATCGCCGTCTTTACGATAGCGCGCATTCATACGACGACCTTGAAAATCTCCACAAACTGAACAGCTAGAAATTTCACGATAACATTCTTGACCAGGAAGCCAAACCTCGATGTCATAGGTTTTACGCGCTGCAAACCCCATATCACCCGTAGAAAGAACCACTGTGCGAAAAGGCAAACCAAGCCGTTTTAATATATCTTCTGCACATTCCGTCATACGTTCCAATTCAATTAAAGACTGCTCTTCACTGGTAATCGAGACCATTTCAACTTTCCAAAATTGATGCTGACGCAACATACCGCGCGTATCACGACCGGCTGCTCCCGCCTCTAAACGAAAACAGGGAGATAAAGAAGAAAATCGCAGTGGTAAATCTGATATTTCAAGAATTTCATCGTTGACCAAATTGGTTAATGGCACTTCTGCTGTGGAAATAAGCCATCGACCATCTGTTGTACGAAAAAGGTCTTCAGCAAATTTCGGTAATTGTGCTGCTCCGTAAACAATCTCATCACGAACAAGAAGAGGTGTTGAGACTTCTGTGTAACCATTCTCATTGACATGCACATCAAGCATAAATTGGCCTAATGCTCGTTCTAGCCGTGCTAACGCCCCTGAAAGTACTGTAAAACGTGTTCCAGACAAACGACTAGCTCGTTCAAAATTCATCTGTTTGAGATCTTGACCAAGATCAAAATGTTCCTTTGGTGTAAAATTAAATGTTGGAGGTGTACCAAAATGTCGAATGACGACATTATCACTTTCATCTTTACCTTCTGGAACATCATCTAATGGAATATTTGGAAGTGCTGAAAGAATTTTCTCAAGACTCTCCGTCAGCTGTTTTTCTTCCACTGTTGCAGAGGAAAGAAAAGCTTTAATCTCTTCAACTTCAGCTCTAAGACGTTCAGCCATTTGCTGATCCGATACCGCTAAAGCCTGTCCTATTTCCTTTGAAACAGCATTGCGACGTTCCTGCGCCAATTGCACCTTAGCAATATGCGACCGACGTGCAAGATCAAGTTGTATTAACCTTTCAGCTTGTGGCTCAAGACCTCTACTTACGAGTGCTTTATCTAATTTCTCAGGATTGTCACGAATCCACTTAATATCAAGCATAAAAATTCCTCATTTATATTGTTTTTATTCATTCCTTATCGCATAAGATTATACACTTTTCTTAAGCGGATTTTCTTCTCTTTTCTATACTGTAAGCAATTAAAATTGAAATCTCGTAAAGTGCTATCGTTGGTAAAGCCACTGCAAACATCGTAAAAAAATCCGACGGCGTTATGATTGCCGCAATGATAAAAGAGAGTAAAATAGCCCATTTTCGTTTAGACACCAAATCATGAGACGTTAAAAATCCGATTTTTGTTAAAAGAATGATGACAAGAGGTAATTGAAAAATCAAACCAAAAATTAGGATAAATGATGTCATAAAGCCCAAATAATCAGAAATACGCACTATAAACTCTATTTTTAAATGAACATCTGGAAGAAATTGTTGAGAAAGGCTAAACCATAGTATTATTGGCGCTAATAGACCATAAACAAACGCTCCCCCAATACAAAATAAAATAGGCCCCCCAATGAGAAATGGTAAAAAAGCCATCCGCTCATTTTTATAAAGCCCTGGTGCAATAAAACTATAAAACTGAAAAGCCGTATAGGGAAAAGATAAAATAATTCCCCCAAAAGCAGAAAGCTTCATCTTCGTTAAAAAAGTTTCCCATACTTGCGTTGATTGCAAACGAATACCCTCAGGGTTACCCCCTGCTATTTTCATTGCCCACTGATATGGCCATAGTAAAAAATTTAAGATATAATCTTTAACAAGAAAACACATCATAAAAGCGATCATAAATGCAACCAAAGCAGAAATAATTCGCTGACGAAGTTCAATTAAATGTTCTAAAAGTGGAGTCATATTAGCATCAACTTCATCTTTTTTTACATTCATGACACATCTTCTTTTTCTTTATCTTTAGGAGAAACAAAAATGTTTTCAGAATGATGAAAAGCTATAGAAACTGTCATATCTTTCTTGATTACCTTTTGATCACATTCCAAAATTTCTTTATCTTTTTTTGATTTATGATGTGTTTCCTTAACATCCCAATTATCGTGGATATCCTCTAATATATTTTGAGTGGGATCAAAAGTTTCTGCCAATTTCTTGCTTGAATCGCTAATATCCGAACATACTTTTTGCAAATCATCGCGCTCGATTTGTTTTATTACATCATCAAACTGATGACGAAATTCATTTGCTGTTGAATACACATACGCTCTTATCTTTGCTACTGTCTTTAATATTTTAGGTAAATCTTTTGGTCCAACGACAATGATGAGAACAAGTAAGATTACGATAAACTCTGGTCCGTCAATCCCAAACATCTCTTAATTCGACTTTCTCATCAAAAAATATTGCATAATGATGATTGCGTTTTTGTTACTGTTTTTTAGCAACAGATGTTTTGCTTTTTTTAGAAGCAGAAGAAACCTTTTTGCGCGCTGTTGCATGTTTTACTGATAACGGCTGAGATTGTTGAGATTCTACATCAATCATTTGGGAAGTAGGAGCCATTTCAACTTTATCCTCAATGCTATCATCTTCTTCCTTCATATTTTTTTTGAAGGTTTTAATTCCTTTAGCAACATCGCCCATTAATTCAGAAATTTTACCGCGACCGAAAAGCACAAAGATAATCAATAAAATTATAATTAAATGCGTTGGTGAAAAAATATTACCCATTATTCTCTCTAACTTTATGCTTTTAAATTTGATTTCATTTATTCATGCTTCCTCTGAAGAATGTATCAAATATAATATCTTACTTATATATTTTCTTCTTAACTTAAAAGCAATTACACGCTTTTATTGCAAAAAGAACTTTTTATCCTCTCATCCTTTTTTAGCGTATTATAACACAAACCATTCAAAAATGATAAACCACTTCATACAAAATTCAAAACACTTAAAAACTTTTCTAAAATAACTTCATCTGATCTCTTAGGTTACTCATCTTCCTGTAAATATTATAGCCAATGTCTTTCCTTTTAAACAATGTTGTACGTATCATTACAAACATTTCCGCCAAATTATCCTTTACTGATAAAAATCATAACATGCTGTAAAACATTTTACGTATTCAATTAAAAAAATTAGAAAGAAAAATCTCTAAAAAACTTTCTTAACACATCATCGGTCTCTTCAAAAACGATCATCTTACGCACAACATTTATTCTTTGCGTTGGGGTGGGAATTTTATCATCCATTATTCCATATACAATACGAAATATGAGCCATCATTGTATTCAGTTAACTATCTGTCGTGTAAATAAAAACTATTAGCGGAAAGAGTAAAAATGTACTTTATGAACCAACTCAAGTGCCAAGAGGTATGGCAATACTGCTAAAAAATAAAAAAGGTACCAGCTTGTGCCTTTATTCAGTAAAATACCTCCATATAACCAGCTCTCTAAGCCACGGCATGCTCTAACTATTACAAGTATCCGGATTCTGGGCATGCGTTCTCATAATATCATGTGTTTAACCTATCTCAGTATTGAAACCAGAATCGGCATTAATAGAAAATTACATTCAATCAAAAGCATGGCATCGAAGCATAATTCATGTAAAAAGAATTTCTTATCCTCGCCTTTTTTATAAGATTTCCTTATAAAGCCGCTCGATAATACAGTGTTAGAGATAAATAAACCTATTTACTTTAGTTTAAAATTCTCATTTTATTGAAATAGCTTGCAGAGTGCATATCAATTTTCAAAAGTTTTATTTTAGCGTCATACACAATAACCTAGCCATTTAGCGTGTATAATGTAAAGCTTTGGCTCCACTTAAAGCAATGAGATTCATTCATACTTTTACAAAAATCTATCACTATAACACCAGCACTTTATTGCTCTCTCCATAATTTTACGCTCGCTAAAAAACTGATCAATGTAACAATGTTTTTATCAAGCATTTGAAATTCTTTAATCTTTAAACAAGCAAATTTATGAATGAATTTACCCTTCAATTTTTCAACAAACTTCACTAATATTCTCGTTAATTGAGTGTTTTTATAGTTTTCCTAAAAGAGTCCGCGATCATAAAAAATTCTCTTACAACATAAATATCTCTATTGAAATGTTTGATCTCTTCTTGTCTATCTTTCATATAAAAAATTAAAATTTTAACGATTAATCTCATTATATAAAAATAGCTCTGTGAATAAATGCTCCCATGACATTAATATTTTTTCTGTAGTGTATAATTGGGAGGTGAGGGCATTGTTTGATTTCTACAAGAGTATTTTTATGGATATCAATTCTATTATTCTATGCTAATAATCCGGTACAGTTATACATAATGATAGAGTTTACTCCATGAATTATCGGCATATTTATCATGCTGGCAATTTTGCTGATGTTTTTAAACACATTATTGTCACTCGCATTGTAGAATATCTCAAACGCAAAGAAAAAGCTTTTCGCGTTATAGATACGCATGCTGGAATCGGTATTTATGACCTTTCTTCTTTAGAAGCACATAAAACAGGAGAGTGGCGCGAAGGTGTCCAACGACTTTTTTCAACTCCTATCCCAGAAGATTTAAGAACACTCCTTTGTCCATGGTGTGATATCATTGATGCCCTCAATAAAGGGGAAAAAGAAATTGTATTTTATCCTGGATCTCCTGTTCTTATTCGTCAATTATTACGGAAACAAGATCGCCTCACCGCAATAGAATTGCACAATGAAGATTATCATATTTTAGCAAAAAACTTTGCAGGAGATTATCAGACAAAAATTCTGCATTTAGATGGTTGGCTTTCCTTAAATGCTCATGTACCACCAAAAGAAAAACGTGGGTTTATCCTTGTTGACCCTCCCTTTGAAAAAGCTGGAGAGTTTTCCCGCCTTATTGAGGGATTAACGAAAGCCTATCGTCGCTTTTCTGGAGGGATCTACGCTTTATGGTATCCTGTTAAATATGACAAAGAAATTGAAAGTTTTCTTCACGCGCTTTATCAAACCGGAATTCCTAAGATTCTACAGCTTGAAATGCGTATCCGAAAAAGTTCAAGTCCACCGACAATGAATGGAAGTGGTATGATTATTATTAACCCTCCCTACCTTTTGGAAGAAGAAATGAAAAAACTCAGCCCCTTTCTTATCAACCGTCTTGGACAAGATGAAAATACCAAAATAACTCATAAGTGGCTTCAAAAAGAACATCTATTATTTTAGATCTTTCTCTGATATTTTTCTTAAATCAAATATCATGTTGTAAGATATAAAGACTTTGAATGATAAAGTTCTTTGAATAATACCAACATATTATAGTAGTAAGCTAATAACGATCAGCGTGAATTATTTTTTTAGAAAGCCTATCCTCTTACATCATGGATTTTTTATTTCAATCATTTTAATGGATAAATTAGGCAAATTCATAAAGCTGTTTTAGAATAACAACTCTCATATTTTTTATGAAAGATCGGCTCTCTAAAATCATACTCTTATGTTATAAGATATTATTTATAGAAAAAAATTATAAAGACATGAATAATCATTATTTAATAAAAAAGAATATTTCATATATTAAACAAACAACATATTCGTAATAAACGGAATGGTCCTGAAAAATAATACAAATTATCCGCAAAATAAACGGGAAAATCTTTCTTTTCTCTCTAATATTACATGGCATAATGCCAATCAAAGCAATGAGAAAAATCAATTCCAGGGTATCAAGTTCATACAAGAGTTTGTTAGACACCTTCCGCATAAGCCTGGGGTTTACCGGATGATTGGTGAAAATGGTGATATTCTTTATGTTGGCAAAGCCCGTAATCTCAAAAAACGTGTTTCAAACTATACACGTGAACAAGGACACAATAATCGTATTACCCGCATGATTCGTGCAACATATCATATGGAATTTATCGTCACCCATACAGAAACAGAAGCACTCCTTTTAGAAGCCAATCTCATCAAAAGATTGCATCCACATTTTAATGTACTCCTGCGTGATGATAAAAGTTTCCCTTATATTATGATTACAGATGATCATCGAGTGCCTGCACTTTACAAACATCGTGGTGCTCGAACACGAAAAGCTCACTATTTTGGTCCTTTTGCTTCTGCTGGTGCAGTGACACAAACAGTTCATGTTTTACAACGCGCCTTTTTATTACGAACCTGTACTGATTCAGTTTTTGAAAACCGTACACGCCCCTGTTTGCTTTATCAAATTAAGCGATGTTCTGCACCTTGTACTCATGAAATTAGTGACAGTGATTATAAAGAACTGGTGAAAGGAGCAAAAGCGTTCCTTTCGGGAAAAGATCAATCTATTAAAAGCGATATGGTTCAAGCTATGCATAAAGCCGCAGAAAATCTTGATTTTGAACAAGCAGCTTCCTATCGTGACCGCTTATCAGCCCTTTCTCACATACAAAGCCATCAAGGTATTAATCCTCAAACGATAAAAGAAGCGGATGTATTTGCAATTGCGCAAAAAGAAGGAATGACTTGTATTCAAGTGTTCTTTTTTCGCATGGGGCAAAATTGGGGAAACCGTGCCTATTTTCCTAAAGCAGATCCCTCTTTTTCCCGCACTGAAATTTTAGCGAGTTTTCTTGCCCAATTTTACGATAATAAACCACTTCCCAAAAGTATCCTTTTATCTGAAGAAATTGAAGAAAAAGCACTTCTTACAGAAGCATTTAGTCTCAAAGCAAACCACAAAGTATCCCTCTCTTTACCCAAACAAGGTGAACGGAAAACTCTTGTTAATCGTGCCTATCTCAATGCTCATGAAGCACTTGAACATAAGCTTTCTGAAACAGCCACCCATACAAAATTGCTTCAAGGTCTTGCTAAAACATTCCAACTACCTTTTCGTCCACGCCGGATAGAAGTCTATGACAATTCTCATATCATGGGAACAAATGCTGTAGGGGCTATGATTGTCGCTGGTCAAATGGGATTTATTAAAAATCAATATCGAAAATTCAACATTCGCTCAACAGATATCACGCCTGGCGATGATTTTGGCATGATGAAAGAAGTGATTAAACGAAGATTTTCACGCCTTATCAAAGAGTATGATCTGCCAAATAGAAGTCATGACATAAAAGATGATGATCTTTTTCCCATTTGGCCTGACCTTATCTTAATCGATGGTGGTGAAGGACAAATCAACAGCGTACATGAAATACTTGCTGAGTTACAATTAAATGATCTCTTCACAGTTGTTGGAATCGCCAAAGGTGTTGACCGTCATGCGGGACGTGAAAGATTTTTTATAAAAGGTATTTCCCCCTTTACACTTCCTCCACGTGATCCTATTCTCTATTTTTTGCAACGTCTGCGTGATGAAGCACACCGTTTTGCGATTGGAACTCATAGGATAAAACGAAAAAAAGCAACATTCAAAAACCCACTTGATGAAATCGAAAATATCGGTCCGACAAGAAAGCGTGCGTTGCTTCATCATTTTGGAAGTGCCAAAGCTGTTGCTAGTGCCTCATTTGAAGATTTAAAAAAAGTTACGGGAATCTCTATGACAATTGCACAAAAAATTCATAACCATTTTCATGAAAAATAGGCTTGTTTCATAACCTTCGCCTTGTTACGTTTAGGAAATATATTCTCTTTCACAAGAATTAAAAATGGCTCCATGAAAAATCATACTTTTTCTTTTCCAAATATTTTAACTTATGCACGAATTGTTGCAGTCCCAATGGTTGTTGCATGCTTTTTTTTAGAAGGGCGACTACAATCAAGTGATATCACTCGCTGGATTGCTGTTTCCATTTTTATCGTTGCATCCATTACTGACTTTCTTGACGGTTACCTTGCTCGTATTTGGGAACAAACATCCAATATTGGTCGCATGTTAGATCCAATCGCCGATAAACTTCTCGTCTCTGCTTGTCTGCTCTTGCTTGCCGCAGACAGTACCATCGCTGGGTGGACACTATGGGCAGCTATTATCATTCTTTGCAGAGAAATTCTTGTATCAGGATTACGTGAATATTTGGCTGAGTTAAAAGTTAGTGTTCCTGTCTCTCGTCTTGCAAAATGGAAAACTTTTGTACAGATGATCGCTATTGTATTTCTTTTAGCTGGACCAGCCGGTAATAAAATTTTCCCTTACACAGTAGAGTTTGGCATTACTATGCTGTGGATTTCTGCCCTCCTTACATTGTGGACAGGGTGGGATTATTTTCGTGCAGGTTTAAAACACGTTATCCTATGAATAGTATGGAATTTTATAATGATGATTTATCTTTTTGTACTTAAATAAGAGATGAGAATAGCATAAGATTGATTTATTTTAAATCTATTAATGATAAATCAATAAAACACTTTTTTGCACATTACAAGTAAGGGTAGCGTGTAGATAAAAACTCTTCAGAAAACAGTAAATAGGCTTTATATTTTCGTAAAAGCAGCTGCAATATTAAAAGCTAAAAAAAACGATTAATGCTCCATATGCTTTCAAAAAAACCTATAATCTCATAAGCAAAAAACCGAAATATAGTGTTTCGGATTTTTGCTTCTTATATACGCTTTATTATTATAAACGCTTTATTAACCAACAATTTCTACCTCAGGAAACCAAAAGGCGATTTCTGTTTTTGCCGTTTCAGCACTATCGGATCCATGGACAGAATTTTCGCCAATCGATAAAGCATGAACCTTACGAATTGTCCCTTCTTCTGCATCACTAGGATTCGTAGCCCCCATTACTTCACGGTTTTTAGCTATTGCATTTTCACCTTCCAAAACTTGTACAACGGTTGGACCAGAAGACATGAATTCAACCAATTCACTAAAAAAAGGACGTTTTTTATGAACAGCATAAAATTTTTCAGCCTCACGTCTGCTCATCCAGACACGTTTAGACGCAATAACACGTAGCTCCGCATCCTCAAGCATTTTAGTAATTGCGCCAGTCAAATTACGACGGGTTGCGTCTGGTTTAATCATCGAAAAAGTACGCTCTAAAGCCATTTAACCACCTTTATTTCATTTATAATATTCTCTAGCCATTTCTATAGCGAGCAAGGAGCCCTTTGCCAAGTGACTCTGCAAAAATCTACACAAATTCTCATAAACATAGAATAAATTATAAAGAAAACTTTAATAAAAATACCTGCAATTGCTTATCCCATCATAAAGATGCGCTACCGAATCTCAATAAATATTGAATCCTCTTTCACAATCTTAAATGCTTCCTATCAAAATTATCATTGAAATCAATCAAAAAATAACCATATAATTAGAAACTATAGCGTACACCTAAAATACCCTGAAGGGACTGTTTTGTTTTACGCCCTTTAATA
>NZ_JBHIQH010000042.1:0-47750 GCF_042196485.1 Bartonella sp. AD24XZML
AATGCCTGCCTATCGTTTTCTAAATTTTTAGTAAGCGTTTTAAAAGCGATCTTATCCTTAATCCTTTTATGCAATCTTTATAAATTAAACCTATAAGCTTATGACAGTTTCAAACAGTTAATTTCTTTAATGCCATTTTAAAGGTTTTTCCCAATTTGGGGAAAAATTATATGATCTCTATTTTCTATAAATGCGTATCTTTTGATACAATTTACCTTATAACAGTTTCAAACGATTACCCTCTTATAGAATGATCTAATATTGCTATAACACTCTTTAGATTTTGCGCTCGCCAATTTTGGCGAACGTTAATTTGTTATTTTATGCGATTAACAATCCAATCTTTAAAATAAGAAGTAATCTTTAAACATATGTTATCGATAGTTCCAAACGACTAAATTTTAAACAATGTGATTTGTGTTATGATAAAAACGTATCATAAAATTTATAAACTATTATGAATGATATCTGCTTTTCATTTCATTGAACGTTTACATGCGTTATAATATTAGCATCATGATTTGCTTTTTATGGTCTATTCATACATGCCAATCTTATATAAAAAATAGTCAAATGAATCATGCATAAAAGTGTGGATTCTTAAGTGGATTCATATAAAATAATTGCACTCAACATATTGACTTTATTGTGTTTTTATTTATAATGTGTATTCTTATTGGGGTCACGCCCCTCATGCAAAACAGAACGCCATCCTGTTGCCAATTCACGGGCTTGTTTTAAAGAAACATCTCTCAAAGCACCCAATCCCATTTCGCGGCGCCGACCATGAATGGTATAACGATAAAGCCATTGAGCACCTCGATCTTTACGCTTATGAAGTAACAAGCCGGCACCATCGTTATATTTGCCAGACCCCAATGTTGCGACAGATCTTGCATTAAGATGATTCATAAGAACCATTTTTAATCCTTTCTTATACAGTTTTTACCCACACACTCATCCCACTTGTTATGTGCAAATGAGTGATTTTGATTAATACAACATGGAACAGATTTTAAATGATAGAATCCTACAGTATTAGTTTTTTCATTCAATATGAAAACAATAAGTTATCATTATAAATCAAAGTGATGTGGCGTGATGAAGATGCTTATGCAAAGAATCTAAAAGTTTTTTTGCGAGTGTTTGAATAAGTTCTTTGTTTTCTGAATTTTAGATACAAAATACTATTGCTAAAGTACTAAAAGTAGATCATGCTGATAAATAGATGAAACTTTGATGGCGCTTGGTTTTAAAAAAGACAATATTTGATTTCACTGTTTGCGCGGGCATTAATTTTGCAATAACAGATGATAGTTTATTGCGTGCAGAATACTGTTATTCAGATTTCGGTAAAAAGAAATTTATAAAAGAATATTATCATTAACAGTTATACGAAAATTTAATGAAAATGAATCCAACTTTAAGACACATAATTCTAGTGTGATTTAGTTTACAAATTCTCATTGAATGCAAATAAAAGTTTAAGAAGCCTTATTTTCAAAAAATCTTTATTTTTTTGTGAGTGTGTCATTTTTGCTACAGATATTTCAGAAAAGATGCTCTATATGAATTTCATTTTGGATATTTGGAGAGATTTTATGAATACAAAACGTTTAATAACAGCGTCTATTTTTTCTTTAATTTCAGCGTCTACAGCACTAGCTGCTGATGTTATGATTCCTCATCAGCCAGCATCATCGACTACTTCTACCATTGTTGCACCTACTTTTTCATGGACAGGTCTTTATTTAGGTGTCCAAGCTGGTGGTTTTTCGAGCAAAGCTGATGTGGCTCTTGTTGGTCAAGAAAAGAGTTTACCCCTGGATAAAGAGTTCTCTCCTAAACTTTCAGGTTTTGTAGGTGGTTTTTATGCAGGTTCTAATATTGATCTCGGTGATAACTTTATTTTTGGCGTCGATACGGATTTAATAATATCTGGAAAAAAACACACAAAGACCATTACCATAGGTGCGGCTGATAACACTACAGTAGAAAATGCAGTCGTAAGATCCCGCAGATCAGCAAGCCTACCAACGCTTCAACCAACACAAGAAGCAATAGGAACACAGGCACAAACGCAAGCAGCAAAAGCCGCTTCAGGAGGATCTGCAGGTGCAGGAACACCTGCTGGTGCAGGAGCTGCAGTAGTAGGGACGCCAGCAACAGGATCTGCGTCAGGAAAACTTGCACCAGCAGCCTCAGAAGCAGTGCAATCCAAACAAACAGGCGATGTTAATTCAACAAAAACGCCAGTAGTGTCAACTCTACCATCAAAAACGTTAACATCTGAATCGTCAGGAGTACAAGCAGTTTCCGCTAATCAAGTAACAAAACCACAAGCAGGAACGACTACAACGACAGTATTAAAGGAGAGAATACAAGCAGCTGATACATCTAAACTAACACTCTCCAGTACAGGGACAAAATCAGTGCAATTGCCATCGTCCTCATCAGGAAGATCAGATACAGGAGGGGCATCGGTAGGTGGATCACAACCAGCTGCACCTAAATCGACATCCCTTACAACAGGAGCAGGAACATCAGTGCAGTCAGCATCGCGATCAGCTACTGTATCAGTAGTGCCTGCACCAGTAAAACCTACTGTAACAACACCAGAAGTACAGCCAGCAGTAAAAGCACCTACACCGGTACAATCTGTATCACAACCATCAGCAGAAAAAACAGTACCGAGTTCATCACTTGTACTCGCGAGATCAGGGTCAACCTCTGATTCAGCAAAATATTCCAATGGAACAAGCGGAGCCCAAAACGGAGGTCATCATAGTTCTTCCCATGGTAGCGGAAATGCTAATTCGCATGGTGCACCTCATGCAGGTGGGCGTAGCTCTGGTGCTCATCCGAATGGTACTAATCCACATGCTTCTCGTTCTCATGGTGGACAGAATATGTCTGGACACGCTGCACAAAGTACACAAGCGGTGGATAAGAACGATTCCAGTATATATGGTATAGAACAAATAAAAAAGATGGCTTCTGAACTTGGTCTTGATCAAGAGGATGAAGTTGAAACTTTAAATCATACTTTCAAACAAAATTGGGGTGGTGCTACACGGGTACGTATTGGTTTTGCTGCTGATCGCTTTATGCCTTATCTTGCTGGCGGTATTGCTTATGGGCAGTTCCAAGACACTGTATCAATATTCGTTAAGGATGAGGATGGAAGAGTCGTTTCTTCTAAGAACTTATCTGATGAAACAAAAACCATGATTGGTTACACACTTGGTGGTGGTGTTGATTTCTCGGTTTTGGATAATGTGATTGTACGTGCAGAATATCGTTACTCTGATTTTGGTAAAAAGAAATTTGCAAAGGAAAAACTTGAAGTTAACTACAAAACCAATGATTTCCGTGTTGGTGTAGCTTATAAATTCTAATTTTTAAAAGAGTAAATTTCTAAAAGGCTCCACTATTAGTGGAGCCTTTATTTTTTAAAAGATCAATTTTTGGTTTCTTTTCTTGTGAATTTCATGATAAAGCCCATAGATTGTGATGATATATTTTCCTGATCGCTGCTTAATACGAATGATAAGCTCGGCTTTCCCTATAGATAAAAACCAGAGTTGCAGGGTTCAGGGAAGTTATGCAAAAATGAAATCGTAAAAGTGGACAGGAATATTTCACAATGGCTGTGAAAAATGAAACAATAGATTATTCAAAAACTCTTTATCTCCCACAGACAAATTTTCCTATGCGTGCAGGGCTTCCGCAAAAAGAGCTTGAATTGATGGCGCGTTGGGAAGATATGGGGCTTTATGCGCAATTGCGCCAACAAGCAAAAGATCGTCCATTTTATATTCTTCATGATGGTCCACCTTATGCAAATGGTCATATTCATATTGGGCATGCCTTAAACAAAGTTCTAAAGGATGTGGTTGTCCGTTCATTCCAAATGCGCGGTTTTAATGCAAATTATGTACCTGGTTGGGATTGCCATGGGCTTCCAATTGAATGGAAAATTGAAGAAAAATATCGAGCACAAGGAAAAAATAAGGATGAGGTACCTCTTAACGAGTTTCGTAAAGAATGCCGTGAATTTGCACAGCATTGGGTAACCGTTCAAAGTGAAGAATTTAAACGCCTTGGTGTTGTGGGAGATTTTAACGCGCCTTATACTACAATGGCTTTTCATGCAGAAGCACGCATTGCCAGTGAATTGATAAAATTTGCTATGTTAGATCAGATTTATCGTGGTTCCAAGCCGGTGATGTGGTCTGTTGTAGAGCGTACGGCTTTGGCAGAGGCTGAGATTGAATATCATGATCATGAATCAGAGGTGCTTTGGGTTAAGTTTCCTATCTTTGAAGCAAATTCTGATGATTTATATGGTGCTTATGTCGTCATTTGGACAACAACGCCGTGGACAATTCCAAGCAATCGTGCAGTGAGTTATTCTTCGCAGATTTCTTATGGTATTTACAAAGTTGAAAGTACTGAAAATGATTTTGGTCCTCAAGCCGGAGAAAAACTTCTCTTTGCTGATGCATTAGCTATGAGTTGTGCAGAAAAAGCCAAACTTGTTTTGAAGCGTTTGCGTGTTATTTCTGCTGAAGAATTGAAAGCTCTTGTTCTTTCTCATCCACTCAAAGGTTTGGCTGGGGGCTATAACTTTAAAATTCCATTGCTTGATGGTTCGCACGTAACAGAGAGTGCTGGTACAGGTTTTGTTCATACAGCACCAAGCCATGGGCGTGAGGATTTTGAAATTTGGAATGATTATAAGTCCTTACTGGAGCAAGCGGGGATTGATTCATCTATACCGTTTCCTGTTGATGATGCAGGGTTCTATACGAAAGATGTTCCAGGTTTAGGACCAGATCGTGAAGGAGGACCTGCACGTGTTATTGATGATAATGGAAAAATGGGTGATGCCAATAAAGAGATCATTAACGCTTTAATTAAAGCAGATCGATTGTTTGCACGGGGGCGTTTAAAGCATTCCTATCCCCATAGTTGGCGTTCAAAAAAACCCGTTATTTTTCGCAATACACCACAATGGTTTATTTCAATGGATAAAGATTTTGGGGATGGTTCAACTTTACGTAGTCGGGCTTTGGAAGCTGTTTCAAAAACGCGTTTTGTGCCGTCTTCTGGACAAAACCGCCTAGCTTCTATGATAGAAGATCGTCCTGATTGGGTTCTTTCTCGTCAGCGTTCTTGGGGTGTTCCTATTTGTATTTTTGCGAATGAGGATGGTGTTATTCTAAAAGATGAAGGTGTGAACGAGCGTATTTTACGGGCTTTTGAAGCAGAAGGGGCAGATGCATGGTTTGCTGAAGGAGCACGTGAACGTTTTTTAGGTGAGCGTACACATGAGCCTTGGGTACAGGTTTATGATATTTTGGATGTTTGGTTTGATTCTGGAGCCAGCCATAGCTTTGTGTTAGAAGATCGGGCTGATTTGAAATGGCCTGCTGATGTTTATTTTGAAGGTTCAGATCAACATCGCGGATGGTTCCAATCTTCTCTTTTGGAAAGCTGTGGTACGCGTGCTTGTTCTCCCTATAAGTCCGTGATCACACACGGTTTTACTTTGGATGAGAATGGTAAAAAAATGTCTAAATCTTTAGGCAATACGGTTGTTCCGCAAGAGATCATTAAAACATCTGGAGCTGATATTTTTCGTCTCTGGGTTATGACAACCGATTATTGGGAAGATCAGCGTTTAGGCAAAAAAATACTTCAAACAAATGTGGATTCATATCGTAAACTACGCAATGCAATTCGTTGGATGCTAGGAACTTTAGCACATGATGATGGAGAAGAAGTATCTTATGGTGCACTGCCGGATCTTGAAAAATTTATATTGCATAGGCTTTTTGAACTTGATCAGTTGATTAATCGCGCTTACGATGAATTTGATTTTAAAAAGATTATGCGTGCATTATTGGATTTTTCAATCATTGAGTTATCGGCATTTTATTTTGATATCCGCAAGGATTCTCTTTATTGTGATGCGCCTTCATCAAAAAAACGCAAGGCCTCCTTGCAGGTTGTCCGTGAGATTTTTGAGCGTATGGTAACATGGCTTGCTCCAATGTTACCTTTTACTATGGAGGAAGCTTGGTTAGAGCGTTACCCAGAAAGCCAATCGGTGCATTTGGAACAATTTCGCTCTGTACCAGAAGAATGGCAAAACCAATCTTTGGCTGAGCGTTGGAAAAAAATTCGGCAGGTCCGTAAAGTTGTGACAGGTGCTTTAGAGCTTGAACGTGCTAATAAACGTATTGGATCCTCTTTGGAAGCTGCGCCTATTGTTTTTATTTCCAATCTGGTTTTACGAGAGGCATTAGAAAATGTGGATATGGCGGAGATCTGTATTACCAGTGCACTCACAATTACGCAGGACACAATACCTTCTGATGCTTTTACTTTGAATGATGTTGAAGGTGTTGGTGTATATCCAGAGAAGGCATTAGGAAAAAAATGTGCTCGATCATGGCGTTATACACAAGATGTTGGAAGTGATCCAGCTTATCCGGATGTATCTGCTCGTGATGCAGCTGCTTTGCGGGAATTGCAGATTCTTGGCAAGATTTAAAGCTTTAGATCAAAGGAAAGAAATGCAGGTAAATTTCTCATATTGATGAATATAGTTTTTTGTGGTACGAAAAAAATTCCGTTGTTTTATCTGCAGGGGGGAAATTTGTGTATGGACCATTCTCTCATAAATAACGGGAATATTAATCAGCCATACACCTAAGAAATGGAATAGGCAGTGAGAAAACGTGAAATAAAAATATTTCCAATAGGAATTTTAGGGATGTGTTTTGTTTTAACGGGATGCAATTTATCCGCTCCTACCTATGGTACCAATAAACCAGTTTCAATACAGTTTTTTGAAGATGTTGCTAATATCACTTCATTAACACCAACAAATAACAGCAGCCAGATTGTTATGAAACCTCATCCAAAACTTGTAATACCAAGCCCTAGTTCACGCAGATTTTTGCCGGTACCACAACAAGATAGATCTGTCAATGAAATGGCAGCATCGAAGAAGCATCAAGGAAATACTCCTTTTCCTCACAAAGGATCGTCAGTTAATGGCGTTGGTTTAGAAAACCCTTCACAGTTGAATGCGAAGCAACGACAGGAATATTTACGTCGTCAGAGAGCACAAGTTGGAAGTTCAAAATACCGTCGCTATCTCACTGAACCACCTTTAAGTTATCGCCAACCGGCAAAAACCGCACCTATTGGTCGATAGGGGAAAGACAAAATATTTAAAGTAAAGTATTTTTCCAATTACTAATGATACCAAGCTCTCATTCACGCACAGTTATAATGCTGCTGTAGGAGGGTGTTATTCTCATGAAATAGCAATATGGCAACAGCATCGAGAGAGTCCTTATGCGTTTCCTAACAAGAAACATTTCTCACGCTCATTTTACAACATTGCTCATGTGGACAGTATAACGTAAAATCTATTGTGCTCCAATACTTTATGCTTAGGAAGGAGAAAGTGGATACCATCATTTTATTTTACAGACTCCAATGTTGCTATAATTCTTGCATTTGAGAGCTTTCATAAGAGACATTTTTAGTCTTTTCTAAAACATTCTTTATCCAGACGATAATTCCGCTTATGATGTGCAAGAAAGTGATTTTTACTGTTTCAATATAATTTGAAATGAGAGTATATCTACGATATTTTGGACTTTATATTTTATATACAAAATAATGAATTATTCTTTTGAATGAATGTATCATCTAATAGAAACAATATGCAGAATTAAAAGAGAGAAAAATGCTTCGAAATAGCTTTTGCTATATATATGTCAGAAGAATTAACAGTCTTTTTTGAGAAGTAAGATAGTTTTTAAAGAGTGAAAGTTATGGAAGAAGAATTATTTTTAGTATCGCTTTTGTACAAAAAAGTCTTTAAGTAATTGAGCTGCTTCTTTTTCTTTAAAACCAGAATAAATTTCAGGTTTGTGATGGCAGGTTGGTTGCTGATAAAAACGTGGGCCATTTTCTATAGCACCTCCTTTGGGATCATTTGTTGCATAATAGAGACGTCGTATGCGTGCAAATGAAATGGCAGCGGCACACATAGCACAAGGTTCAAGTGTTACATAAAGATCGCAATCAGGAAGTCTTTCGCTTTGCAATGTTTCGCAAGCCATACGGATTGCGCGTATTTCTGCGTGTCCTGTAGGGTCATATGCAGATTTTATAAAGTTACCAGCGCGTGCAATGATCGCTTTTCCACGTGTAATGATAGCACCTACGGGAACTTCATCTTTTTTTGCAGCCTCTTGCGCTTCTAAAAGGGCTATTTCCATGGGCGTCAAGGTCATAATATTCTTTCTACTGAAGGTATAGAAAATCTAAAGGTTATCTCGATAAGGAATGCTATGGAATGAATAATTTATTACGCTTTTATAATGAAAAGAATACCTCTATTTTTTAAGAGTTTAAAACAAACTTGCAAGTCGACAGATACATTATTGTCGTTAAAGGATAGAAAATGATAAATGATTATGTTACTTCCTTTTTCAGGATAAGCGGTATGGTGCATGTGAATAATTTTCTGAACATACTTGCAAAGATTGGTTTGAAACGCAAATGAATGAAAATAATGAGAGTGAACGAATTGCTAAAAGGTTAGCGCGTGCTGGTATTGCTTCGCGTCGAGATGCAGAAATGATGATTGTTGCAGGTCGTATTTCTGTGAATGGTAAAGTCGTGACAACGCCTGCTTTTAATGTTAGCCGCTCTGATGTTATTAAAGTTGATGGCAAACCTTTACCTCCTATAGAACGAACGCGTTTATGGCTTTACCATAAGCCAGCAGGTCTTGTCACCACGAACCGTGATCCTGAAGGCAGACCTACAGTATTTAGTAATTTACCAAAAGGAATGCCGCGTGTTCTTTCTGTTGGAAGGCTTGACATTAACACGGAAGGGCTTTTGCTTTTAACCAATGATGGTGGCTTAGCGCGTGTATTAGAGCTTCCTGTAACGGGGTGGGTCCGCAAATATCGTGTCCGTGCTCATGGAAGAGTCAAGCAGAGCGCGTTGGATAACCTTAAAAATGGTATTGCGATTAATGGTATTTTTTATGGTTCGATTGAAGCATCAATTGAACGCGAACAAGGGTCGAATGTATGGCTTTCTGTCGCTTTGCGAGAAGGAAAAAATCGTGAAATAAAGAATGTTTTAGGGGCATTGGGATTATCAGTTAATCGATTAATACGTGTATCGTATGGTCCATTTCATCTCTCTGATTTAGAAGAAGGAGCCGTGCAAGAGTTAAAAGGGCGGATGTTACGAGATCAGTTGGGTGAGCGTTTAATTATGCAAGCCAATGCAGATTTTGATGCTCCTATTCTTAAGCCATTTTCAAATTCTGCAGTTGTTGCAGAAAAGCAAAGCCAGAAAGATCTTTCTGTTGCAAATGATGGTTGGGTTTTCTCAAGTGAAAGGGCGATACGACGCCGACCAAGAGATGGTTCTGTTGAACATAGTCGCGCACGATTAAGTACAAAGTCTCACGAGAATGTAAAGAAGGAGAAAAGTGAAGAAGGAAAAGCAGAGCGTTTTCTACCGCGTTCTCGCCGTGCTAATGTTTGGATGGCTCCTGGTGCACGTCCGCAAAGTGCACGTAGAAAGCCTTCCTATAGTGAGGAGAAATCGCATGATCATAAGAGCGATTTGGATGGTAGAAAGTCCTTTCATCGAGGCAAAGAAAAACTAAAAGAAAGTCCGTCATACAAAGAGAAGAGGGAAAGTTTTGTTCAAAAACATGGTAAAATATCTTATGAAGAGACGCATCCCTTTGGTAAGAAAGATCGCTTTTTAAAGGATAAAGAGAAAATGATAAAAGGTGGTCATGATGAGCATTCTTTTGAGAGAAAGAAAAAGGTAAAATCGTTTGGTGGTGCTATGAAAAAATCTAATCCACATAGGGACGGTGCAAAAACTTCGAAGCGATTTGGAGGTCCACGTGCGGATCATAGGCGGTAAATTTGCTGGGCGTGTTTTGTTTTCGCCTGTTAATCAGTCGATTCGCCCAACGAGTGATCGTACACGTGAAAGCCTTTTTAATATTCTTTCTAGCCGTGAAGAACAATTTTGGACCAATAAACGCATTCTTGATCTTTTTGCTGGGACTGGTGCTTTAGGCATCGAAGCGCTTTCACGTGGAGCAAAGGCTGCTGTTTTTGTTGAAAACTCGGTTGAGGGGCGTGGGGTAATTCAAAAAAATATCGAAGCCTTTGAATTACAGTCAATAGGGCGGATTTTGCGTCGAGATGCAACCAAACTCGGTAATATTGGAACAATGCTTCCATTTGATGTTATCTGCGCTGATCCTCCCTATAGCCATTGTTTAGGTCAACGTGCTTTTGTAGAAGCTTTGCGAGGAGGGTGGGCAAAA
Organism: Bartonella sp. AD24XZML; assembly: GCF_042196485.1. Lineage (NCBI taxonomy): Bacteria > Pseudomonadati > Pseudomonadota > Alphaproteobacteria > Hyphomicrobiales > Bartonellaceae > Bartonella > Bartonella sp. AD24XZML. The sequence goes on from NZ_JBHIQH010000042.1 coordinate 10,406, forward strand.
GCTGATACACTCTTCATACTTGAAGAAAAGAAAGATACAATGATTCATTTACCTGACGTCTTTTATCTAGATGATGAGCGTTTTTATGGTGAAACAGCAATACGTCTCTATAAATTACGATCGCTTACATCTTGAGAAAGTTCTTGTTTTTATCCGATAGGATGAAAAAATGCTTTTACACAGTTTTCTTCATTTTATATGGTTTTTAAAAGGTTAAGCAGAAAATCAATAAAAGATTCTAATGTTAAAGGAATTGATGAATTTTTATTAGCTTTACTATAGAAGGATGTTTTTTCTCCAATAGGATATATATTCCTCGATAATAGTTATGATCTTTTTTGTCTAATTTTTTCTGCTATACCTTAATCATCACATTTCATCAGCAGTTGAAAGCTTTAAGCTATGCAGTCTGCATTTATATCTTATATTGTTATTGTATAAATTTAAAAAAGATATTTTGTTTAGTATTGAAAATATTGTTCATTTATCCTGAATATTTGTGTGTTTAGTTTAGTAGTATCCCTTGTTGATTTAATCATTACATATTAAGTAAATCTGAGAGTATTAAGTATCTTATCGTTGTGCAGCTTTAAGGATAATTTTTTATATTATTCTTTATCAATAAAGATAAGTAATTTGTAAAAAAGGGGAGATTATCATGTTTAATTGGATATATAGTGAAAAGATTAGCACAGAAGCAAGTGCTGAGCAAATTTGGGCTATATGGGAGGACGTAGCAAAATGGCCTTCTTGGGATCACGAACTTAAGTGGGTAGAACTTTTTGGTGCTTTTAAAGTAGGAGCTGTAGGGCAAATGAAACCTAAAAAAGGACCGAAAGTAACTTTTACGCTTGATAAAGTTATAAAAAATGTTTGTTTTTCTGATTATGCTAAATTTCCTTTTACACGTATGAGTTTTAATCATGAATATATTTGTTCAACAAAATCTGGTGCTTCCAATAACAAAATTCGTCATACTGTAATTATGTCTGGCTTACTTGCTCCTTTCTTTGGAGTGATTATTGGGTCAAAAATTAAGTTACATCTTCGCGATACAATGATTGAAATGAGTAGACGTGCTCTTACTGAAAACAAAAGCATCTTGTAAGGGGGTGCATTTATAAAGAAGTTAATACCTTAAAAAGGTGCAGAAATTATAACTTATTATTAAAATGGAATCAGTTATGAGTATACGGTAAACCAATGAGCTACGGAGCATTTTTTAGTTAGCGGTTGAAATCGTGTAAAAGCATCTTACGGGATTAATTTTGCGCTAAAAATCTTATGAAATTCATTGAATTTTTTTTATATATAAAAGCTTATAAGATGCTCTCTTCATTGAAAATGAGAAAGTTTCAGAAGTTCATTACTTCTCTATGATGTAGGTCCATATCGTCATAATATTTTCCTGTTTCTAATGTTGCAATATTTTTTGCATTTAAAACCTTCATAAGAGGCATTTTGATTTCTTCTTAAATAGGTTTCATTCATATGCCCCTTATTCATGATATGCTCGCAAATAGTTGTGATTGACTCAACATGAATAGGTTCGAAACAAAGAGAATTTTATGCTATTAGGCTTTTTTATACAAATTACAAAACAATAAATTATAAGTATAAATCAAACTGTTAATTTTATTGAAAGATTACAAGATAATTTCTTGATTACTTTTAAATATAAAAAATGAGTTCTTTATGATATTACGTCCATTAGGGTAAAGAAGTTTGTGACTGCTCATTTTGTTGAAACCATAATGGAAGGAAATATTTTTTACTCTGTTTAAGTTTTGTTTCATTTACAAGAGTGCCGTCTCATTATGAGAGAGTTTATAGAAGCAAAGAAGTGTATACAAATATAAGGCATTTTCTTGATTCTTGCTTGGAAATTAAAGAATGCTATAGGAAAGATATGAGGTAAGTTTTTTACTACCCAGAGGAAGGAAGACCTGTGATTTAGATCATTTTATGCTTTTTGAATTTTTGAGGATTTTGGCTTAAATTCAAGTGTTATTGCTAAGACTTTTGTTAATTGCCAATTGTTCTGTTGATTTGATTGTCAGTGTAGATTTGGCTCCTAAAATGATAAGTGCCCATGAGAAATCTTGAAACTAAAGAGATTTTACGGCATATACGGCATATTACGTCTTTTCATAAAGAAGCTAAAAGGGAAATGATTTAATGCATTAAAAGAAAAAGAATGCATGAATGTGCATAATCTTATGAATCAATACACAAGAGTTATATTCTGATTTGTATAAATTTGTCAGAATGCTTATCAATGTAAATAATAAAATATTTTAGGGAGTCTATAATGACTGACAAAAACCAGATTGAGAAAGCTGTTTCGCTGGTTGAAGCAGCAAAGCGTTCTGGGGCAGATGCTGCTGATGCTGTTATTGTTCATGCTCATTCTACCAGTGTATCAGTTCGTTTTGGGAAAGTCGAATCGACAGAAGCAGCAGAGAGCAATGATTTTACTCTAAGGGTTTTTGTTGGAAAAAAAGTAGCAAGTGTTTCTGCTAATTTAGGATCTTATCCGCAAGAACTTGCGGAACGTGCTGTTGCGATGGCTAAAGCTTCTCCCGATAGTTTATTTGAAGGTTTGGCAGATAAAGAGTGTTTGGTTAAGTATCCTAAAGATCTTGATCTTTTTGATGATTTTGTACCCAGCAGTCATTTTTTAACAGAAGATGCTTTAAAAACGGAGGCAGCAGCTCTTGATGTTAAAGGTGTAAGCAATTCTGGTGGCGCTGCAACAGCTTATGGCCGTAGTGGGTTTATTCTTGTGACCAGCGATGGTTTTTGTGGAGCCTATCGCTCAAGTTGTTTTTCACGTTCTTGTAGTGCTCTTGCAGGTGAAGGAACACAGATGGAGCGGGATTATGATTATACAACAGCCTTACATTTTTCTGATTTAGAGGCAGCAGAAAGTGTGGGAAAGAATGCAGGGCTTGGTGCTGTTCGACGTTTGGGTGCAGTTCGTGCGGCGACTGGGAGCGTTGATGTTATTTTTAATCCGCGTACGGCTCGTGGAATTGCAGGGCATATCGCATCTATGGTCAATGGAGCCTCTGTGGCTCGAAAAACGAGTCTTTTACAGAATTTCCTAGGCAAGGAAGTGATGAAGCCTAATGTTAATGTAACCGATCAACCTTTGCGATTACGTGGAAATGCTTCTCATCCTTTTGATGGAGAAGGGGTAGAGGGGCAAACACTCAATATTATTGAAAATGGTATTTTAAAAAATTGGCTTCTTTCATCATCTACAGCTCGTGAATTGGGACTTAAAACAAATGGACACGGTATGCGTTCGGCATCATTAGTGCAGCCGACCAGTACAAATTTTGCTATTGAACCGGGTTTAGTATCGCCTTGCGATATGATAAAAGATTTGCAAAATGGATTTTATGTGACCGAATTATTCGGTCATGGCATTGATTTTATTACTGGTCAGTATAGTCGTGGGGCTTCCGGTTTTTGGATTGAAAATGGTGAAATTGCTTATCCGGTAAGTGAAGTAACGCTAGGTTCTGATTTGCTTCATATGTTAGCACATTTAACACCTGCCAATGATATTGATCGGCGTTATAGTACAGCTGCTCCAACATTGTTAATTGAAGGGATGACACTTGCAGGAAAATAACACGCATCATTCTTCTGATTTAAATCTTTTGCGTGACGTTTGTCGAGAGGCAGGAGATTTAGCAATGCGGTATTTTGGATGCACGTTGGATGTCTGGATTAAAGAAGGTAATTCCCCGGTTAGTGAAGCAGATTTTGCTATTGATCATTTCTTGAAAGAGAGGCTTCTTGGAGCTCGTCCAAATTATGGATGGATTTCAGAAGAAACAAAAGATAATCGAGAAAAACAAGATTATTATGAGCGCTCTTTTGTTGTTGATCCTATTGATGGAACGCGTGGTTTTCTTTCTGGCAATCCTTATTGGTGTATTTCGGTTGCCATTATTGAGAATGGGCGTCCTATTGTGGGCGTTCTACAATGTCCGGCTCAAGGAGATGTTTATACAGCTGTAACAGGTGGAGGGGCAACATTAAATGGGATAAAACTTCCTCGTTTAGCCTTTGAGGTTCATCGAAAATATAAAATTTCACTTGATAAATCGCTCGCACAAAAATTACCAGATGATTTTCTCAATCAAGTCAGTCTTTACCATTATCTTCCTTCTCTTGCTTATCGTATTGTTCTTGTTGCTCAAGATGAAATTGATATCGTATTAGTTCGTCCAAATTGTCATGAATGGGATATTGCCGCTGCTGATCTTATTTTGCAGGAGTGTGGAGGGTGTTTTTTATCGCTTGATGCCCCTTTACTATCTTATGGAATTGAACCTTACCAGTATGGACTTTTAATTGCTGGTAAAAATAATTGCTGTCAAGATATGATAGATGTTGTTCGTCAAACAAAGTTAGTTTAATCACGTAAAAGCGCGCTAAAATAATCTAAATGATATGGAGGCACATATGACTGAAACCAAAGGAAAAAAACAATATTTACATCTTGTATTTGGTGGGGAATTAAAAAATCTTAACAGTAATCAATTTAAGAATCCTGATGATTTAGATGTGGTTGGTATTTTCTCAGATTATCAATCCGCTCAAGAAGCATGGCAGGCAAAAGCACAAAGCAGTGTAGATAATGCATTACAACGTTATTACATTGTAGATTTGCATCAGTTTCTTGATGCTGAGTTAGGCGATGCAGAATAAAGCTTGAATATTTGGTTATTATAACCTGTAGATTGCTTCATGCTTTTGTTTAGTCGTCCTTTTCATAGGTACGTTCTTCGGGTAAAATAGAATGCCGTAAAAAAGAATATGCTTGTTGTTTAAAATTCATATGTTTTTTTAAGAAACATCTCCCAAAGCACCTAAACCCATTTCATAATGGTGTTCCTGCAAGGTATAAAATCCATTATTGCACCATCATCTTTACGCTTAATGAAAATGCAAGACAGTTTCTATCAACCTATTTACAACAGCAATATTATCATGACAGCTATCACTTGAAATTTATGATTATATTGTGAATAGTCACTCTGCTTTTGAATGGGGTATGAGACACTAATGCGTTAAGATTAATAAAAAGAGTAGCATTATTAATGATACCAATTACTACTCTGTTGAGATTATTAGCACTCGTTACTTATCTATTGGAATTTTTTCAACGAGTTATTACTATAAGCTTAGAAACCATGAAAGTCTTTAGAAACTTTACCAAAATTAGAAACTTAGAGAAACTGAATAGATTTATGAGGTTAACTTACCTCATAAGGGTTTCTTGAGTACTTATTTAAAACTACAATCTATAAGTTAATCATTTTGTGTTGATTATATACAATCTTAAAAGGAATAATATGTCATGCGATCTCCTGAAAAGAGAGGATTTAAAATTTTAAAAACTCTTATTTAAATTGCTTTAAGACTTTTAAGAAATTCTCTATTAAACAAGATTAGATTTTTCTGGATTACCTTTAAGAGATTATATCACAATTTAAAATGAGAACTCTATACTATTCAAAAGTTTTTTAAGATTAGTTTGACATATTCATTTTATTGGAATGAAATAATAGAGATTGAGCTTTCTTTTAAACACATTTTATTTATTGTATTTATATTAGGTTGTAATGTCTATATGGGTTATTTTTTGAAAAATTGACAATACCTAACATATGTAAAAATAAGCTTTTTCTCTAAAATACCAACGTGCAAAATTCAAAGTCTCACTAAAATCATAAGAAGTATTTATTCAGTGTGTTGAAAAAATGATACAATCTATGTCATAGATTTATCATTTATATTTTAAAAATTATAATCGACTGAAATGTAGTTTTGTTATTTTTGAGTAAGATTTTTTATAGGGTGCAGAATGAAGTGATAAAATCGATATAAGTTACAAAATTTAATTAAAAGAGATTTAAATAATGTGTATATGTATTGAATTTTCTCATGGGTTAAGCTTTTTTTATTTAAGATATGGATGATATTAAAAAATATGGATGCAACCAATAGTGTTGATGAATTTTTTAACAAAATTAAGTATATAGATATCTTAAAATAGCTGGATGAGGTGATTTTAAATGGTAGAATTAAAGGCACATACGGCTCTTTTAAGCTATCGAATGATTGGTTTTTGCTTATGTCCTGTTATTCCTTTTTATTTGTTCTTTCGTGCTATTCGTGGAAAAGAAGAGTGGTGTCGCAAAAAAGAGCGTTTAGGTAAAAGTTCTCATATACGCCCCCAAGGTTCGTTAGTTTGGTTGCATGCAGCAAGTGTTGGAGAAACACTTGCACTTGTTCCACTTATAAATTATATTTTATCATTGGAAATCAATGTGTTAATGACAACTGGGACGGTGACATCTTCTACTCTTGTGAAAAAATATTTTGGTAATAGGTTGATTCATCAATATGCTCCTTTGGATTTAGATTTTGCAGTGCGCCGTTTTATTCGTCATTGGAAGCCTGATCTCGTCTTAATTTGTGAATCAGAAATTTGGCCTCTTCGTATTAAAGAACTTGCAAAAATGCGTATTCCGCAGATTTTGGTTAATGCCCATATGTCTGAACGTTCTTTTAAAGCTTGGCAAAAACGACGTGTTCTTGCCAAACATATTTTTAAGGATATTGATTTGGTGATTGGTCAAAATGAAAGAGATGTAGCTTATTACCATACACTTGGCGTAAAATCTGTTACGTTTTCTGGTAATCTCAAGGCTGATGTTTTTCTGGTTGAAAATCAAGAATTGCTTGCACGTTATCGTAATGCTATCGGCAATCGCCCAGTTTGGGCAGCTGTTTCAACGCATGAAGGGGAAGAGGAGATTGCTTTTGAGGTCCATAAAATTGTTAAAAATTATTTGCCAGATTTATTAACAATTATTGTGCCTCGTCATCCTGAACGTTCAGAAGATCTTATCAGAAAATGCGATAATAAGGGGTTAAGTTTTATTCGTAGGAGTAGAGATGCTGTTCCAAACATGAATACCGATATTTTATGGGGAGATACAATTGGAGAAATGGGACTTTTTCTTCGCTTATCGAAAGTTTCTTTCATTGGTAAATCGTTATGTGGAAATGGTGGACACAATCCATTGGAATTGGCTTTGCTTGGTTCCGCTATTTTGACAGGGCCCCATGTTTCAAATTTTCAAGAAATGTTCAAACAATTTCTAACGCATGATGCAGCATATATGGTTCAAGATACAAAACAGCTTGCTATTCAGGTGTATAAGCTTTTAACAAATGAAACATTGCGGCAAGAAATGGTTGATAAGGCTCATGAAGTGGCGACAGGTATGGCAGGTGCATTTGAGCGCACATTAAAGATTTTAGATCCATTTTTACAACCCCTTGTAATACAAACAGGTTTACGTCAGCGTCAGGGTAGATATGCATATTAGCGCCCCTCGTTTTTGGTGGAAAAATAAAAGCTTTTTGCGTTTTATGTTAGCTCCAGTTTCATGGGGGTATGGTTATTTTTCAAGTCGTTTTATGACAAGACAGCCTCCCGTGATTGATCTGCCAGTTTTGTGTATTGGAAATTTTACATGTGGCGGTGCGGGTAAAACGCCGGTTGTTATTGCTTTTACAAAAGTGGCTAAAGAACTTGGTTTCGTACCTGGTATTGTATCTCGTGGTTATGGTGGATCAGTTAAAGGGGTACATCTTGTAAATGAAAAATATGATACTCCATATAGTGTTGGAGATGAGGCACTTTTACTTGCACGGCATGCTTTTGTAGCTGTATCACCTAATCGTTATGCAGCGGCACAACGGCTTAAACAAGAGGGATGTAATCTTATTTTAATGGATGACGGATTTCAAAGTCGCCGTCTTTATATGGATTATGCGTTACTCGTTGTTGATGCGATGCGCGGTTTTGGTAATGGAGCTGTCTTTCCAGCAGGACCTTTGCGCGTACCATTAAAAACGCAGTTTTCTTTTATGGATAGTGTTTTATTGATTGGTCACTCCGATGCGCCTGATAATGTCGCTTTTCTTGTTTCGCGTACTGGAAAGCCTTTATATCGTGCTCATCTTAAAGCCAGTGCCTCTGATGAGGTTTCAGGAAAATCATTTTTGGCATTTGCTGGTATTGGCAATCCAGATAAATTTTTTAAATCTATTAAAGAATTGTCTGGTCATGTGGTGCAAACTTACATATATCCAGACCACTATTTTTTCACAGATAAAAATTTAAAAAGCCTTATACAAAAGGCTAAAATGCACAATTTATGGCTAGCAACAACAGCTAAAGATTATACCCGTATACAGACAATTCACATGCAAAAAGATTTGAAAAATCTTATTATCTTTGATGTGAATGTCGATTTTGTTCAAAAAGACTTCTGTCGTATGGTCCTTGAAGAGGTCATGACCCGCTTTAGAAAACGTTCCCTTGAATTTTCTTGTCTAAAAGGCAAAAGCTAAATTTATAGCTTTCGAGGGGTTATTTTTCTTTTGTTTTTAACAATTGCTTGAGATATGGGTTGCACTCAAGTTCGCGCTGATAGGAGATTTCACAACTAGCATATGCTTCTTGGCGGTGATGATTCCAATATTTTAAATCATCTATAGGGATTTTTTGCCCGCTAACAGCACAAATGGTATAGGTACCATATTCTATAATGTCATATCCGTTATTAGAATAATGAATTTTTGCTTCGCGTTCACCATTGGGAAACATTATAACTCCTTCTTACTTGATACAAGAGATTCAAGAAAAGTGCCATAAAATGTATTATAAAGTCGAGAGTTAATTTTAAAATATTTTTCTTGTAAAAATGATGCAGGGCTTATTTTCTGCCAAAAAGCCGTTCTATATCTGCCAATTTGAGTTCAATATAAGTAGGGCGTCCATGATTACATGTACTTGTATTAGGTATTGCCTCCATTTGTCGTAATAGTGTGTTCATTTCTTCGGGGCGTAAAAGGCGCCCTGACCGTATTGAGCCGTGACAGGCCATCGTTGCTGCAACATAATCAAGCATTGCTTTTAAATTATTTGTTGTATCATACTCAGCGGCCTCATCTGCGAGATCTTTAATAAGGGCTTGGACGTTGATCTTTCCTAACATGGAAGGTGTTTCACGCACAACAATTGCTCCTGGTCCAAATGGTTCTATTCCTAATCCAAATTTTTGCAAAGCATCTTTATGCGTTAAAAGGCATGTTGCATCCTCTTCAGAGAGTTCTACAATTTCAGGAATAAGTAATAACTGTGAAGGAAGTGGTTTGGAATAAAGTGCATTTTTGAGTGCTTCATAAACCAATCGTTCGTGAGCTGCATGCTGATCGACAATGATCAAACTATCTTGTGTTTGGGCGATAATATAGTTTTTATGGATTTGTGCTCTGGCCGCTCCTAATGGATAAGATAACTCTTCTGATGAAGATGTCGTGCTTGGAATGTATGCATCCCCACTTGGTGTATTTAAGCCCTCCATAATAGGAGCGGCATCTTCTTTTAAATCAAAAGAGTGAGTACTATCCAATGGTTTTTGGACCATTGAAGCGCTGGTAAAATGATGAGGTTGTGAACTGTAAGAAGAGAACTGGTGCGTGTTCTTAAAACTGACTAATGGTTGTTGTGCCAATGATTGTTGTGTTTGAAATGCAGCAAGCATTGCTTCAGAACGGGTTGAAGTAGGACGAATACCAGATTGTTGCAATGCTTCACGAATAGCTCCAACAATCAAACCACGAATTAATCCTGGATCACGGAATCGTACATCAGCTTTGGCTGGGTGAACATTAACATCTACCTCAGCAGGTGGGAGGTCAATAAAAAGAATAGCGACAGGATAACGATCTCGTGTCATGACATCAGCATAAGCGCCTCGGATAGCGCCCCATAGAAATTTATCACGCACGGGACGTCCATTAACATAAGCAAATTGATGAAGGCTGTTATTTCGGTTGAAAGATGGCAAACAGGCAAAACCTGTTAAGCGCACCGCTTCGCGTTCAGCATTCAGCGCAATGCTATTAGGGGCGAATTCTTTTCCCATAATCTGCGTAATACGTTGTAATTGTCCTTGAATATTATTTTCTGTAGCAGACAATTCCATAGATGTTCTGTCTAGTCCTGAAAGAGAAAAGCGGATATGTGGAAATGCGATAGCAATTCGCTTAATCATATCGCTAATAGCATTTGTTTCAGCCCGATCAGTTTTCATAAATTTTAATCGTGCCGGCGTGACAAAGAAAAGATCACGAACTTCAACAATTGTTCCAAGATTCGCAGCAGCTGGTTTGGGTCCTACAATTTTTCCTGCAGTAACGGAAATTTCAGCAGCGCTCTCAGCATCTTTTGTTCGTGAAATGAGTTTAAGTTTAGCAACAGAACCAATAGAGGGGAGGGCTTCTCCTCTAAATCCAAGGAAGCAGATATTGTGTACGTCATCGGTAATCTTTGAGGTACAATGGCGAGAAACTGCTAAAGTTAATTGATCTGCAGGAATTCCATAACCATTATCACTCACCTTTATAAAATTTTTTCCACCATTTGCTGTAATAATTTCAATGCGTGTTGCACCAGCATCAATAGCGTTTTCAACAAGTTCTTTGACAACATTTGCTGGTCGTTCAATAACTTCACCGGCGGCGATTTGATTAATAATATTTTCGCTAAGATGGCGTATAATCATAATAAATTCTAACAGGAAACTTAAGGGTTCTATAGAAAATTATGATAACATCATTTGCGCGACATTCAAGAATAAGAGAGCATGAGAGGTATTATTTTTACAATACCTCCTATTTTATTTTATGTTAACAAGTCGGTTGGAAAAAACATAAAAATAGTTTTTATCACTTTAAATAGCTTGCACCAATTTATCATCTAGGTCAAAAAAAGAAACAATGTAAAAAGGGAAGGCAATATATATGGCGCGTATAAGCGGTATTTTAGCAGATAGTGATATACAAGCTTTGATTGAGAATAACTTTCTCAAGGCTCAGTATCCATTTGATAGATCTCAAATACAACCAGCAAGTCTTGATCTTCGTTTAGGGGAGAAAGCTTATCGTATACGTGCTTCTTTTATGCCGGGACCTGATACAAAAGTTTTGGATAAGCTTGAACGGTTAAAGTTGCATGAGTTTGATTTACGAGACGGAGCCGTTTTGGAAACGGGGTGTGTTTATATTGTTCCTCTTTTGGAAAGTTTAGCTTTACCAGAATTCTTATCTGCTGTTGCCAATCCCAAAAGTTCTACAGGACGATTAGATATTTTTACACGTGTCATTACGGATAATGCTCAGGAATTTGATAAAATTTGTGCTGGTTATCATGGTCCACTTTATTTGGAAATTAGTCCACGCACATTTCCAATTTTGGTGCATACAGGCTCACATTTATCACAGCTTCGGTTTAGAAAAGGGCAAAGTTATTTAAATGAAATAGAGTTGCACACTTTGCAAAGGCAAGAAACACTGATATCGGATGATTTTCCTAATATTAGTGTTGGTGGTATTGGTCTTTCCATTAATTTAAAGGGAGACGAAAACGGGCTTATAGGTTATCGTGGTAAACATCATACAAGTGTTATTGATATTGATAAACGTGCCGTTGCCCACGTTTTAGATTTTTGGGAACCTCTTTTTGATCGTGGTCAAAGGGAGTTGGTTCTTGATCCTGATGAATTTTACATTTTAGTTTCACGAGAGTCTGTTCATGTGCCGCCGCTTTATGCCGCAGAAATGACACCTTTTGATCCTTTAGTTGGCGAGTTTAGGGTGCATTATGCAGGCTTTTTTGATCCAGGATTTGGGCATAAGGAGGCGGGTGGAAAAGGAGCAAGAGCGGTTTTAGAAGTGCGGAGCCATGAAGTTCCTTTTATCTTAGAGCATGGTCAAATTATTGGCCGTTTGGTCTATGAGCATATGCTTAATCGACCATCAACCCTTTATGGACATGATGTTGGATCACATTATCAAGCACAGGGTTTAAAGTTGTCCAAGCATTTTAAATGAGTTGGGAACCACGAATTTTGATAACATGTATGCAGAAAGCGTATTTTAGATAAAAAAAATTTTGTGCTTCGCAAAACCGGCGTCATGCATTCTATTTTAATTTTCAAGGTTATTTCATCTCTTGCATTTGAGAGGGTATGGGAGGCATTTTTACTTCTTTTTTCAAGAGGTTCTATCTATACGAACTCCATTTATGATGTGCAAAAGAATAGTTTTGATTATTTCATCATGACAAAATTTACTATATTCAATATGTTATTCATATTTATTATTATAATAAATCAATAGGTTAATAAAATTCAATATAACAGTAGCTACTCACTTTTCAAAGTAAATATGCGAGATTGGATGCTGCAATTGACTCAATTTTTCTAGAGTGTAATAACCAGTATATTTTATTCCGTATAAAAATTATCCTTAAGAGTTAATAAATAAGTTTTCACTCCAGTTTAGTAACAATTATTTTCAATAAACATTGTTCTAATTTTAGTAACTCATTTATAGCCTCAAGATATAATATTGCTAGAAAATTATTCAATTAAATATGAAGATTTTCTATTGGTATGAACATTAAAAGTTTTTATGCTTTATGTGAATTAGGCACTATGCATGAATAAGTAACAGATCTTAGTTTTGAATATTGATATAAGAAGATTTCTGCATGTATGCGACAGCTTTATTTCCAGTATTAATAAAGGATTTTTTCATCTTTTGGGGGAGATTATGGTTTATACTTAATGATACTCTATATTCTTAATAACTGATAATGTAAGGACCTTTGGAGGGAGAAGCAACTTTAAATTATAACTAATTAAGCTACGGAGCAATCGCTTTCGAAGAGGGATTGCTTTAAAGAGAGTATAACATTTTAATTGCACATGAAGAATATATGAGTAGATACGTTATTAATGATACTTCATACTGTGAGATTTTAAATTTGGATAGGAAAAATAAAGACATTGTTTTTATCAATTAGTTTTTTTTAGAAAGTTGCAATCTCTGTTGCTTCTATCTATTCAATAGAGCGTTTTGGGAGAATATCGAGTAGGAAGGTCACGGATTCGCTTTTATGCGTTTTAGGATATCTTCTCTTTTTATTTAGGAACAATGGTGCCATCAATGATTATTTCTTCAACACTTGATTATCGTAAGGCAGCAAAGCGTCGTCTTCCTCCTTTTCTTTTTCACTATATTGATGGTGGGGCTTATGCTGAAGAAACGATGCGACGTAACTGTAAAGATCTTCAAGCTCTTGCACTGCGTCAAAGGATTCTAAGGCAAGTTGGTGAAGTTGATCTTTCAATCAAGCTTTTTGATCAGACACTTGATTTACCGATTGTACTTGCGCCTGTTGGGCTAACGGGCATGTATGCACGTCGTGGAGAGGTAAAAGCAGCGCGTGCCGCAGCGGCAAAAGGGATTCCTTTTACTCTATCCTCTGTTTCAGTTTGTCCCATTGCGGAAGTGCAAGAAGCGATTGGAGGTGCATTTTGGTTTCAACTTTATGTTCTCAAAGATCGCGGTTTCATGCGTGATGCACTAGAACGGGCTTGGTTAGCTGGTGTACGCACGTTGGTTTTTACAGTTGATATGCCAGTTCCTGGTGCACGTTATCGTGATGCGCATTCGGGGATGTCTGGTCCTTATGCTGGTTTACGTCGTTTTTTACAAGCTTTGACTCATCCATATTGGGCTTGGAACGTTGGTGTTATGGGGCGCCCTCATGATCTTGGAAATGTCTCTGCTTATCTCAAAAAGAAAATTGTATTGGATGATTACGTTGGTTGGATTGGTGCAAATTTTGATCCATCAATTGGTTGGCATGATCTACAATGGATTCGCGATTTTTGGAAAGGAAAAATGATTTTGAAAGGTATTCTTGATCCAGAAGATGCACGAGAAGCAGTAAAATTTGGTGCGGATGGTATTGTTGTTTCTAATCACGGCGGACGTCAGCTTGATGGTGTATTATCAACAACACGAGCGTTGCCTGCAATTGCGGATGTTGTAAAGGATCATTTGACTATTTTAGCGGACTCAGGTGTTCGTTCTGGTCTTGATGTTGTACGCATGATAGCACAAGGTGCGGATGCTGTTATGATTGGCCGTGCTTTTGTTTATGCGCTTGCAGCAGCAGGTAAGAAAGGTGTTATGCATCTCCTTGATCTTTTTGCCAATGAAATGCGGGTAGCTATGACACTGACCGGTACTCAGACAATCAAAGATATTACAAGCAAGAGTTTAGTAAATATAGATGTTTTTAAGCAATGAAAGCAATATGTTATACTGCTTTCAGAAAAAGAAAGTCTTTTTATAGAGGAGCATAATTATATATTTTACAAATATGTTGACAGTTAAATTTAAATAGAAAAGATCAAAAAGCTCCTCTATAAAAATACAGAAAATACTCAGTAACTAAAATAATACTCCGTAAATACAATAATAATTAACGCAAAAATCTTAATAATAATAAACACAAAAAAAACACTAATAACATTGAATACATCTTTTACTTACTTTATTAAAAGCTCATTCTACGGATAAAAAGGAACAAGCGCTGATATTAAAGGTAAAACAACTGTTGATATAGAAAAAATAGCTATAAATAATGCTGTGAGCATTTTTCCCTCCTATATATAAAAATATAATATGTTAATTAATTATTTCCCACATTAGCATAAAACGTAAATTTATAAGATTCATTTAGTTTTATTTTAATATAGAATAATATTAATTATGATATATAAATAAAATTATTAAAAATGTCAATATGTATTTATTAAAAGCTATAATTATAATAAAAAATGGATCTAATAAATAATATTCCTATAATCTATATATTATTTATATTAATTTTATTTGGTAATATATTATATGGATATGATATTTTTTTATGGAGTACATTTTTAAGCAATGAAAAAAATACCCATACAATCTTTAAAAAAGCTCGTTTACTGAGAGCAAGACTGCGTGAATTAATGTGCTTTTCTTTCTTATTTTCTTGCATCCTCAATGAGTTATGATGTTTTTGAACTGGCGAACATATTAGGAAGCAGTTGAATATTTTTTGTATAGTATGTCATTGCTAACACTGTTTATGCTTTCTCTATTGATTGCATAATTTATTAAAAATCCAGTTTGTTTTTATTGCAGATGGGGTCGTTAGGTGTTCCTAATGATACAAATTGGCATAGAATGTTTTGTTCTATAAGTGATTTAATAATTGCATCTCTAGGCTTTTCCATTGATGCTATGCTCTTCATAGGCAACAACAGATTGGTGAGATTGGCATAACTCTAGCACTGATCTATTATCTCAAAGTTGAATTGTTGGCACACTTGTAAGCTTTGGGATAACTTCATGTTTTTTGAAGCTCTTCAGCAACATCAAGACAAATCTGAACAGTTTCTTCAGTAGCAAGTAAGAGAACATCTTTTCCTTTTTTAAACAGAAGTTTTGCTGATATCAATTTTTGAAGCATTTTTATGAATATTCATAACAGCACGCTTTCCTAAACCTATATAAATGGGTACAAGATTACTCAGAGTAGAAAGAATTACAGTTTCTATTTGATCGAATTTCTACTCGTAAGTAATTGGATAATATTCACTTTATCGCTGAATAAAAAAGAAAAGTTTTTCTCTCTTTAAATAGAGGATGGATTGTCATCTAGCCAATAGGGATAGTTTGCGAGAAATTTGTTCGATGCAAAACAACTTAACATTGCAGTTACTTTTTATCATTTGAAGCTGTGAAAAGAAGGCTAAGATAGATGAAAGAATATAAAAAATGATGGATACATTTTAAGATAAAAAATTATAATTCTATTAATTCCACAACAGTTGCTGCTGATATTGGTGACAAAAGAAATTTGATCAAAAAAATATCAAAATTATTTGAGGACATTCCTCATGGCATGTAGACTAAACCTTTTTGTTGGTATGGGTGAGATTTTCTTTGAGCAGAAATTGATTCTATCCCCTGAAATCAGCAATAATCTCTCAGGTTATGTCGTAAACTTTTTAGGGATGTTACAACGCCACTATCGTCCTTTTATGAAAATGTTAGCATTTCAGATGAGCAGTTGTGAGGAATTTCAACGTTTAATACAGCAAGATCCAGAAACTCTCACGGATTTAGAACGGGCTTCAAGATTTTTATATTTACAGCGATTAAGT
Source organism: Bartonella sp. AD24XZML (assembly GCF_042196485.1). Lineage (NCBI taxonomy): Bacteria > Pseudomonadati > Pseudomonadota > Alphaproteobacteria > Hyphomicrobiales > Bartonellaceae > Bartonella > Bartonella sp. AD24XZML. Next base: position 26,581 of record NZ_JBHIQH010000042.1, read on the forward strand.
TTTAGAGGGAATGTAAATCGTGCGATGAGAATAGAAAACCATCGTAGCGCGCGGGGGGGAAGCCCTTCCAATTTGAATGCGTGCTAAAACTTATTTTCCACTGTTTAGCAGGTGTTAGCATTGAACATTTAGACTAGTTTGATTTTATTATGCGTTATGATCGCCTAAAAATCTTGTTTTATCTTTCACCACTTCACTTTAATTGTGGTTTTGAGGGTTATTAAAGAAAGGATTTTTATAAGCGGGAGGATTATCAGCCGATGTCTGAGCTGCTTGTATAAATAAGAGGGAGTTTTTTGTCTTTAAACAATATGCTAGAAATTCAAAAAACTTTAGTTAACTTTATAAAAGAGGTTACACCACCTTATACAGACTGCTCTGCAAATAACACAATTGCTGGTAAGGAATGGGGCATCACCAATTTTGATTTCTAAAAAAGAAACAATACGTATTAAATAGTCTTTAACTTTGCAGACTTTTTGAGAATCCTTTCAGAATCTTTTAAAAAAAGTGAACTGATAGAAGATATTTCTATCAAAATATAAAAACTTTTCTAACAAGTTAAGAATAAATCTAAAAATATATATTAAATATAAAAACAGTACGATATGTAGGCAATCTGGGCTTTAGAAATAAGAATCAAAGCGTATAAAGATGCATAGAGGTGAGATTGAGACATATCATTTTTATGATTCAATAAAAAATAAAAATTAAAGAAAAAATTTTATATCAAAAATTTAAGGTGGTTTAAAAAGTGGACGGGCAATGCATGGAAGGATGAGCGAGAAGGTGAATTAGGGGAGAGCGATTTATAGATTATCAGTATCTTTGTAAAAGTATCTTCTCAAGATAAATATTGTGATGAAATAAGATTGTAGTTGAATGTTCGAAAAGATAATACGCACTCTTAACTTTTCCGTTATACACATCACAATAAAAGCCGTGAAAAGCACGGTCTTATTACAAACTTTCTCTAAAAACAGTACATGAGTTTGCAAGATATTACAGTAATATTTTAAAAGAAGGATTTTATTTCAGGAAAAAATTATCTTAAAATAGTAAAGCAATATTTTTCAAGAAATTGCTAGGCGACTTTTGAAAGTAAAAAAGCTAAGTTAAAAAATAAAAGCAAAAATGGTTGTTGGTTTTCTCAACTGGAGTTGCATGTCATTTCCCACATAGGGAATTTACCTATAGAAAAATTAACAGCCAAGATCATTCACAATGTTTTTCCCGCCACTTTAGCGTGAAAAAGCAGATACAGTGCGAAAGTATTCGCCTTATCGTCAACATAATTAGGAAGCTGAAACAACGTCATTTACAAATCACATAAAAGCCTTACCATTATTCATTATATAGCTCCGTAGATTGCTTTTCTTCAAGCATGCCAGCACCTAGATATTATTTTTGTTGAAAACAGAACCTTTGTGTATGATCAGTTCTTTGAACGACGATAGTAGTGCAATCCATAAAATCTTTTCTCATCTTCTTTTGATAGGATAACAAAGATGCCCTTAGAATACATCAATAGACTCAATCATTTTACACAAACACAATCTGTTGAATCCTTTAGTTTCAATTCAGACATCTCAGTCACTCTAATTAAATCTAATCAACCACCAGAGTGTTTTAATCCTTTAAGTGCTTTTACTTTTAATCTGAATGTATCCACCTCTTTCAAATCTTTTCATTGATTGATGTTTCAGAGGAATTATATTTTTATCACTTTATTTTCCGTTTATCTCTCCAACCACATAAACGTTCACCTTGTTCGTTATGTTTTAAAATATCTCTCGCCAAATTTGGACTAATGACATTGATATCTTGTCGATTCAAATAAATTGGAAGCCATCCAATACAAGAAGTTCGTTCATTCGTCGCGCAACCAGCTAGAAAGTTTAGTGCGCACATCAGCATCACTTTTCTTATTAATTTCATTTTCTACCTCAAGCCGTGTTGTCGCTATCTTGAAATCTTCTTTTGTTTGCTTTTGCTTCTCAACTTTTTTCCCAAGAAAAAAGGCTTTGACTAAAGCTATAAGAAAAGCTGCTATGAGCGCTGACGTCATTGTCAGATATTTTTTTATCCATAAAATCATAGGCGGTGTTCCTGAAAACGCTTAGCAATGTATATCATAGCCGTACAAGCAGCTAAAACCATAATGCCTGCTAGAACCCATTGAACAGGACCATTTCCTGCAAAAAGACCTCCAAGCCCTGAAAAAGAACCTATGATTGGTGCAAGAGCTTCTACTTTGCAAATACCTGTTACGCCTTCTGGTTCTACTACATGATAATTGGGGGCAACATGAGCTCCTTTTGCCCACAATCCTGCTTCGGTTGCTCGGCGATTGACAAGACCTTGGATACGTTTTCCTCCTACTCTTGTCCATTTTTGCAATTCGGTTGGTATCGCTTCATATTCACCTTTATTAAGCTTTTTTAAAAGTGTAGAATTGCGAAATGCTGTGATTCCTACATTATAGCAAAATGATACTAATGCCGCGAATTGTTCATCGTTTAAAGGAACGGTAACGGCTTTTTCAACAACAGCTTCATACTCCCTCAAGTCCTGACAAAGGATTTTTTCAGCTTCTTTTTCCGTAATTTGCATGTCTTTGTGGACGCTTGGGGCACCAGCAGCACTTGTATGTCCATAACCAATTGTCCAGACACCACCAGAATCTTCATAAGCTGATAAACGTAAGCCTTCCAATTGCTTAATCAATACAAGCCCTTCTTTTGATATTTTTCGCATTATTTTTACCTATAAAAAACGACACAAAGCAGGATATGAATTAAAAACTTACATCTACTCATTTTTAAGAACAGAACAGCGAAAGGGCATAATAAATTCAAAACATCCATAGTGGATTATTTTAAGATCCATATCATTTTTTTGAATAAAGATTTATGCTAAATACTATTCATTTTGCAGCAATTAATCTCCATCTAAAGACAAAAACTTTATAATAATTCCATTTATAATCAGATAGATTTCACTCATAAACTTTTACAGTTGATCTAGAATGATTTAAAAGAACTCTACTTGAAAAAACTTCAATAATTCCGATGACAAAAAGCACTTTTAACAAAAAATAAGAGACATAATAATTAATGAAATAATTAGGTGTTGATTTTTAAGTAATTTCAAAATTCATAAATTGCACCACAGAATTTTTTTATAAAAACAAAAAAACATTATAATTTAACATCATACATCTAAAATTTATCTTAGAATCAATAAAACATATACATAACGTATTATACATATTTAATAAAAAAATCTATAGTTAATTTAATTATTCTTTGTTTTTTCTCCTAATTGCTTAATTTCATTAAAAAAATACCTTTATGAAGGATTTCAAATAAACTGTTACATAAAAACATAATGGATATTTCTTCTCTCTTACAGTCTGTTTCCAACTGAAACAATGTATTAGTGGAGCATATTCAATATATAGACCAATGATATTTGATAGTTTTTTTAAGAATATTGTACTGTAATAAATTTGAACAAATAGTTCAGTTTCATATATTTTCTTTTTCATATGAAGCATTTGGTGGGGCGTTCGGGTCCAATGGTATCATCTTTGTCTGGTGTTGTATTGGCTACGTTTCCAGCAGCCTCTTAAACAAATCAATCAAGCTATTGAAATCTTTTTAGAGGCAATAGCACAAGAGACACAAAAGATTTTGACAAAAGGCTGCTTGAAAATATAGGAATCTCTCTCCTCCTAGCATCCCAGCCCATTTACATAACATAAAAAATAAAAAGGCAATGAGATGATATTTGATGATGGCAATAGATATGTAATAATACGTTAGTGTGCACAGCTTTTTAGTATATCCACAACAACGATTCGCCATTAGATGCTTCAGGGGCCGGAGCCATATAAGCTAGGGAGAGCAGTGAGGTTGAGAAAGAAAGAGACTTTAGCATTTATTCCAGAGAAAAATACGGAGCAAATAACAACAGATTAGATAAAATCGTATAAACCCTATAAGGTAATCTTCAAACAGATAATTAAATAAAAAATCTATATATTTCAATATGTTTAAGAAATAAAATGGTGCCGCATGCCGGATTCGAACCAGCGACCCCATCATTACGAATGATGTGCTCTACCAACTGAGCTAATGCGGCATAAGTTTGTAAGTCAATGAGACAAAACTAATTTGAAGGTAATAGCTAAAAGTACGTATAAAAGCAAGAATGCATTTTTTCAATAATTTATAAATATGATAATAATTTAAAGGAGAAGTATGTAAAAGTTAGAGGAAAGTATTCTTTGACCTTAATGCTATAAAATGCTTTCCAATTTACGATAACACTTAAATTAAGAAGCTGGGAATGTAGATCTTTAGGATGAAAAGTGGTGTCAAGATATCTTAGTAAAGATAAAAACATTTTCTGGTTCTTGAGAAAGAAATTTGTTGCATAGAGTGATTGGGAAAATAAAGATCATCATAAACCTTTTATAATGTGCAAATAAGATGAGTAGAATTATTTGAAAAGTTACTTCTCATTTTTATGGGAAGAAAAAGGGAGAAGGATTAATAAAATTAATCACGTTTTTTTATTTAAGAGGGAGTAAAAATCATGTCGGATGAAGATCGGCTGATAGAACTAGAAATGAAGCTAGTTTACCAAGAAAAATTCATTGAGGAACTTTCTCGAGTGGTAACTGATCAATGGAAAAGTTTGGATGAGATATCTAAAAAAGTTGATGTTTTAGCGAAACGATTCCCAGATTTAAAAGAACAGAGTGTGACTGAAGCTGTTATTTTACCATTTTCTCAATAGAGAGAAGGTGCTTAAAATTTTTCTGCTAATAGTCTCTTGGATTTTTTTAGATGTAATAGGGTGGGTATCACAATGGGAGTAAGATGCGAAATATTCTTTATTACAATTGCAATTATTTACAGATTGGTTTTTGTTTAACGCATTTTGTTAGACTTGTAGAATAATTTTTATAAGCTTCTTCATTAATTTCAAGAAGTTCCAATTTTATAAGGAGTGCTGATATTAGAAGACGTTTTTTTATATGTGATTTCTAGTACTAAAATTAAGAAAAGTTTTTGTAGAGTATAAAGAAACATCCATAAAAATATATAAATTTCAATATGTTAAGTTTTTTCTGTACAGAGTTTTCTATAGATGGGAGTTAGATTTATTCAATAGTTTTTATTAAATTGAAACAAATGAAGTAATGTTATCATTATCTATAGAAATCATAAGTGAGCCCGTATAATTTATAACTGAGCGCATATATTTATAATAAAGTGTTTTAATCCATTCTGATGATCAAGTGATTTTCAGTTGTTTTAATAGGGTGAGGTGCTCTAAGCGATACCTGTTGTGTATAGTACAGAGAGCTCTAGAAGTTTTTTTCAAGATCAAATGTACTCTTCGTTATATGTATATGATATTTTGTGAAAAGGCTTTTGTTTTTCGTAAGTTAAGATACAAAATACTATTGCTAAAGCACCAAAGATAGACCATGCGGGTAAATAAGTGAGAGTAATGCAAATTGAGGACAGAAAATCAGGTATTACCTTGCATAGAGATTGATTAAGGTGATAGACATCTGTTTGTAGAAGGTTTATTAAAATTTTATTAAAAGGGGTTGTTGTCCAATGTGATGTGATTACAGAGTGTGCGTTATCAATGACCAATACTATAATGGTTAGTGTAACAAAAATGAAGGACATTAATTTAAATAAAGGGTGGAGCATATTTTTTCTTAAAACTTCAACGGGACATACGTATAATGCAGAAAAAAATAAGGAGTTGCATTATGATAAGAAAATAAGTTTAGGTTTGTTTTGTATTTTTTGAAAAAGGTGCCTAATTTTTCGATAAAAGTTGAGGTTAGGTTCAACAAAAGTAATGAGGCATGATGCTTGAAAAAAAGCACGATGAATTGAAGCGTAGCCTTCAAAATCGCCATATTCAAATGATTGCTTTGGGTGGCGTTATTGGGACAGGGCTTTTTTATGGGTCAACCGAGGCAATTCAATTAGCTGGTCCCTCAGTCATTTTGTCTTATCTTATCGGTGGGCTTATTATGTATTTCATTATGCGAATGCTTGGTGAAATGTCAGTAGAAGAACCATCTTCAGGAGCATTTAGTTTTTTTGCTTATAAATATTGGGGGAGATTAGCTGGTTTCATAACAGGTTGGAATTATTGGTTTCTTTATATTCTTGTGAGCATGGCTGAACTTACAGTGATAGGGTTTTACCTTGATCATTGGGTTTTGATTGATCATTGGAAGGCATCTTTCATTGTTCTTTTATTTGTTACATTCATTAACTTGTTTAATGTTCGTTTTTATGGAGAATTTGAATTTTCTTGTGCTTTGATTAAAGTGGCCGCTGTTATTGGTATGATTATTTTTGGAATTTTTCTCATTGTTACTGGATCAGGGGAAAATCATGCGAATATTAATTATCTTTGGGACCATGGCGGTTTTTTTCCTTATGGAGCAGCAGGGGTTGTTTTAGCAACTTCTGTAGTAATGTTTTCTTTTGGAGGAACAGAGCTTATTGGTATTGCTGCTGGAGAGGCATCTAATCCACAAAAAACAATTCCAGCGGCTATTCGTCAAGTTATGTGGAGGATTATAATTTTTTATATTGGTTCTATCAGCATTATTATGATAATCAGCCCTTGGAATATGATTGGAAAAAATGGTAGTCCTTTTGTCACAATTTTCGAGACTATAGGAATTCCTGCTGCTGGTCATATTTTGAATTTTGTGGTGATTATGGCTGCTATTTCTGTTTACAATAGTGGCATTTATTCTAATGGACGTATGCTTTATAGTTTAGCTGTACAAAAAAATGCACCACATATTTTTAGTAAACTGAGTGCTGTTCGTGTTCCTTATATTGCTATCCTTTTTTCATCATTCTGTACGGTGTTGATTGTCGTTGTTAATGCTCTTGTTCCTGATAATAGTTTCATGCGGATCATGGCTCTTGCAACTGCAGCAGCAGTGATTACTTGGGCTATTATTGTTATTGTTCATTTGAAATTTCGCAATGCCCATAAGAACAGAAAAGGCAACTTTACTTATGCGTTTGGTTTATATCCTTACGCTAACTATCTTTGTCTCTGCTTTCTTGCTTTATTATTTTGCATTATGTTTATCAGTGGTTTTGGGCAAAATGGATTGATGACTCGACTTTTTGATATGATAGGAATAAGCGTGCCTTTTCTTGAAACATATATTCCTGTACAGATGCCTGATATGAGTTTGGCAGTCATTATTATTCCTCTATGGTGCTTATTATTACTTTTAGGTTATAAACTGAAACGATAGAGAAAGAAGAGCTAATAAAAGGGATTGATTGGAATAAATCTTGGGGACTATAAAATTTGATGAGGTAACACAAGTTTTTGGTGATTTGTGTGTTTTAAGAAATATTACTGTACAGCTTACCGAAAAACGAATTGCTGTTATAGGTGCGAATGGTTCTGGAAAAAGTACATTTGTTCGTCTTATTAATGGACTCCAATTACCATCTCACGGTTTTGTAAGCGTTGATGGGCTTGATACCAAGCGCGATGCAAAAGCAGTAAAGCGTAAAGTTGGATTTGTATTTCAGAATCCCGATAATCAGATTGTTTTACCATTAGTTGAAGAGGATTTATCCTTTGGTCTCAAAAATTTAAAGCTTAATAAAGATGAAATTAAGGAGCGTGTAGATGAAATTTTACAACGCTATGAACTTCAAGATTTCAGAAATCACGCTGTCCATTTATTAAGTGGTGGGCAAAAACAACTCGTTGCTATTTCCGGTGTAGTTGCAATGAAACCAGACTACATTATTTTTGATGAGCCGACAACATTACTTGATTTGCGAAATAAGCATCGCGTTACGCAAGTGATAGAAGAATTACCACAAACGGCAATAGTTGTATCGCATGATTTGGAGTTTTTGAAAAAGTTTGATAGAGTGCTGGTTTTTGATAAGGGGGAGATAGCAATTGATGATGTACCTTTTGTTGCTATCAAGGAGTATATAAGAAGAATGTCATGATCGGTTTATATATTCCAAGGGGTACGTTTATTCATAGGTTAAGTCCTGGAGTTAAGTTATTATTTCTTACGGCGTGTGGAACTTTTATAATAATGGTTTCTTCTATAGCGCTTCTTGGGTTATTTTTGTTGTTGGTCATCTTATTCTATAGAGTCGCCAAGGTCCCTTTCAAAATTGCGATAAAGCAATTTAAATCGATGGGATTGCTTTTAGTTCTTCTATTTGTATTTCAAACTATTTTTAGCGGTTGGCTTACGGGGGTTGAGGTCATATTACGTCTTGTTATCCTCTTTTCTTTATCGTCACTTATTTCATTCACAACAAAAGTTTCAGATATGGTGGATGCAGTTGAAGCAGGACTCCAGCCCTTTCGTTCTTTTGGTATAAATCCATCAAAAGTGAGTATGGTTATCTCTATGGCGATCAGGTTTATTCCTCTTTTGAGTGAAAAGTTTAATGAGGTACATGAAGCACAGCAAGCACGGGGACTTAACACTAACATTGTCGCTCTTGCGATACCTTTAATTATACGAACCATAAGAATGGCTTCAGAAGTGGCTGAAGCATTGGAAGCGCGTTCTTATGATGCTGATACCATTGATACAGCATCTCATAATAATCAAAGTTTTTTATAGTGAAAGAAGAATCAAATGAATACAAAAGATTTAGTTTATATTGCCTTATTTGCCGCTGTTTATGCTATTTTGGGCCTTTTCCCTTCTATTTATCTTCCTTTTCTTCTAGGGGTACCTATTACAGCTCAATCGATGGGACCGATGCTAGCAGGGTCTATTCTTGGGGCAAAAAGGGGTGCTTTAGCGTCACTCCTTTTTCTTGTTCTTGTTGCGATTGGATTACCTCTGTTGCCTGGTGGTCGCGGTGGAATCAGTGTCTTTTCAGGGATTGCAAGTGGTTATTTAATAGGTTTTCCATTTGCCGCATTTTTTATTGGTTTAATGGTAGAATTGTTTTGGCAGCGGTTAAATTTTATAATATTATTTGTGATAAATACTGTCGGTGGCATTGGGATAGTTTATTCTTTTGGTGTTCCATGGACAGCTTATATGACCAAAGTTTCTTTACTGAATGTTTTAATGGCTTCATCAGTTTTTTTGATAGGCGATTGTTTAAAAGCGTTGATTGCATCCTTTATTGCACTCGCGATTAAAAGATCTGTTCCTCTCATTCATTCAAAGCATAATAACTAAAATAAATGCATTATTTTGTTATGCTGTTGTTATATAGTATTCGTATATCACTATTATTGAATTTAACTATAGTAATTTATGATGTATTTAAACACTATAGAATCTAATATGATTCATATAAGTGATATTATTAAAATAAATTATTATAGTATTTTTCTCTATATCTAAGGCATTTAAAGTGTACTTTTATAAATCTGATACTTTTTATTAATTGTACAACAATAATGAAAGCTTTTCCCTAGTGAAGGAATAATTCAGTGAATACAAAAGATTTAGTTTATATTGCTTTATTTGCTGCTATTTACGCTGTTTTAAGTCTTTTCCCTCCTATTTATCTTCCTTTTTTGCTGGGTGTCCCTATTACAGCTCAGTCTATGACTCCGATGTTAGCAGGCTCTATACTTGGAGCGAAAAGGGGAGCTTTAGCATCACTTCTTTTCCTTGCTCTTATTGCGATTGGGTTACCTCTATTGCCTAGTGGTCGTGCTGGAATTAGTGTTTTTTTCAGGAGTTACGAGTGGTTATCTGATTAGTTTTCCATTTGCTGCATTTTTTATTGGCTTTATGGTAGAATTATTTTGGCAGCGGTTAAATTTTATAATATTATTTGTGATAAATACTGTGGGTGGCATTGGGATAGTCTATTCTTTTGGAATACCATGGTAGCTTATATGACACAGGTCTCTTTGCTGACAGTTTTAATAAGTTCATTAGGTTTTTTGGTTAGTGGTTTCTTGAAAGTGCTGATTGCATCCTTTGTAGCGTTGACCATTAAAAAACCGTTCCTCTCATTCATTCGGAAAAAGGGGCAGTTCTGTACTGAAGAACAAGTTTTTCCAGATGTATGTAGATTAAAAAGCATCACGGAATACCATTTTGTTTTGTCTACTTTTTTATTGGTATTTTTCTGCATAGCTCTCAGAGGTAGCCATACGAAAATTGAATGTTTCGGCACCAAAATTCATTTTTGCTTTCAGGAGAAGCTCCTAAATAGCCAATTAATATTATTTTATTTAACAGGCTTGTAAGTTTTATTCGATTTGCATATTATATACATAAAGCCTTAGAATAATTTATTATTTTTTTAATATTTTTAGTTAATTAATCACTAATTTTTAAAGTATTAAATTATATTAATTGTACAAAAACATGGATAATTAAGTGTTCATCTAAAACTCTTGATGTATATAATACCCTTATAAATGTATTAATATAAGGTATAAAAATAAGAGTTGAATGGGATGAAGCTAAAACAAAAAGTAATCTTAGAAAGTACCGTGTAAAGTTTTGAAATAGCTGCATATGTTTTTTCTGATCTATTCTCCATGGCTAAACAAGACCGTATTGAAAATGGAGAGTATGGTTAGCAAGCTTTAGTGCTTGTGGAGGTTTTTTATTACTATTCGTAGCGCATATTGTCCATGACGATAAAGATGGCATAGAGGTAATCCGTATTATTTCAGCACGGCGAGCCAATTTGAAAGAAAGGAAACGTTATAAAGAAGAAAGTTCGTTATGAAATTGAGGTAGGTAACTTATCACCTTTGACAGATGAACAGAGAGTTGAAATTGATAAATTGGCTGTAATGTCGGATAGTGCAATTGATCATAGAGATATTCCGTCACTCAATGATGTGTTCTGGAAAAACGCCGTTTTCAATCCATTCTATAAATCACCCAAAACTGTTACAACAGTGCGTGTGGATTCAGACGTGCTAGCGTGACTTTAAAAGTCAAGGGAAAGGATATCAAATGCGGATTAACGCCATTTTACGTGATGCCATGCTTCGTTCAATGCGTTGACCTCTTTCCTGCGACAAAGAGTATCAAACTGCTTTCGATAGTTTTTTTATCTCCTTGTTGATTTCATCTATGAACGTTGAGAAGAGACAACGCCATTTAATCTAAACAGTTTTATAAAATCGGAAGTTTTACTATGGCTTTTTAACTGAGCACTGTAGTGTGTAAATAGATATATTTATTAAACTGCGTGTACGTAACATAAGAAACAATACACAAACTAAAAAGGAATACCAAAGAGCAATATCTGAGTACCAAATACAGTATCCCAATGGAAAAGAAAGCTTGTACTCCACATACCTAGAAATGACAGGTAAAGAAACCGTTTCTTTATAACTATTTGGGAAAATTAAAACGACAAGCGCTAAACTTATTAGTTTTAAGAGTCTGTGCAAATATTGTTATAAATCACGTGTTAGTTTCACCCAACCCGTTGTATCATCATCTTTATATTTTGCGTTGCTCTGCAATTCAGAAGGAATATTAGAATTGCATAAAATTGCAAAAACAGTTGTTACGATCACCAAAGAAATAGACGCGAATGTCAAAATACCCTGAATAAAGTCAAGGTTTTTTCTTATTCCTAAAAAACATACAAATATAAAAATTATAACGCCAAACAAGGCTTTTCTCTTCTTATCTGTAAACATATTTATTTCCTGTGGAAAAATTGTGATCTCAATTTCTTAAATTATTTTCTGATATAAAAATACAATCTATCTTTTAGTTTTTTCAGCATTCGCTTTTATTTTAATAGCAATGTCTTCTATTGCATCCAGTTGCTTTTAATATTTTAGTTAACCTCGTCTATGATTTATCTATAGTTGATGATAGCTTTAAACACAAAGCTCCATAATTACAAACTCTTGCTTGCATTTTGATACCCAAATCCACCTTTCAAAAAAGCCCATCGCACTGGCAACCCTTTCATAAAGATTAAAGAAAAGCTCTGTTATTTCAAAAATACATGAAAGTGACTCATAACTGCCGCAACATTTTTTGTGCTGATGTTGGCTATTCATGTTTTAAAAAACAAATATTTTGAAATTCGTGTATCCTAAAATCCTTAATTTGTATTAATGGATTTATTTACTTTATAAATTTGATACTATAGAGCCATTTTGGCTTCTAGAAATATATGTACATTAAAAAAATTTTTAATCACTCTTTAAATGCATATCCAATCCAAAAATAATCAGCACTTTTCACTATTTTGCTATTTTTTAGAAATCTATTTTAAACTCTCCTATTATTAGTTCATGAAGAGTTTTGGTTCGTTAAAGAAGATCTTTTTCAATCTCTTCACAATACTTAGAAAAATCTGTTGCTTTTGGAATGATTTTTTTAGACATGCTTTCTACGTTACTCTGCAAAATGCGTTTTAAGGACTCTTTCAAAATCAATAGGGAAATACCTTTGAGTTCAGTTTGATAAGCTTGAGAAGAGGTGTCATCGTCCATATCTTTTCGCTTGTGGAAGCTACCACAAGAGAACAAGCGAAAAAAGTATTAGAGATATCATCATTTGAAGCTTTTACAGTAATAAACCTGTGAAGCCATAGGCAAGTCTCAAGTGCATTTTCTTCATTGGGTTTTTGTTTTTAATTTTCCATACGACACACTGCTATTTCAGGTTATTTCTTTGGGTTGATTAAGATTTGTAAGGAAAGTTGATTGACAAGCAGTTAAGGCTGAATTTAAAGACTGGGATTATAAAGCCCAAGGGCTGACAGAAGCCGGTGCGGCTCTCGTGGCATTGGCTGTCACGGCGGTTACGGGTGGAGCAGCCTCGGGCGCTGCCAGTGCCATTACCAGTGCTTTGGGGCTTGGCTCGAGCACCGCCATGAATGCGGCGATACAGGCAGGTGTCCAAGCGCTGATTAACAAAAGCGCTGTGGCTCTTGTCAATAATCGCGGCAATATTGCCGGCGCCTTGCATGAGCTTGGCTCTTCAAAGAATGTTCTCAGCATTGTCTCATCGATGTTAACAGCGGGCTTAACCAGCCAAATAACGGAAATGGCAGGTGTTGGACAATCTTTGCCAAAAACCGCTCCTTTTGTCGATCGTATCGCCAGTGAAGCGGAAAAGAACCTGATCAAAGCCGCCATTGGTACAGGCGTGCAAACGGCTCTTGAGGGTGGCTCTTTTGACAAGAACTTTTTTAACAATCTGCGCATCGCCCTGTCTGATACGGTTGGCAAATCGTTGGCGGAAGAAATCGGTACTGCCAAGGCAGAAGGCAAAATAGATACGGTCACACAAATTGTTGCCCATGCAGGACTTGGCTGTTTAAAAGGCGCGGTTGCGAGCGGTGCTTGCTCTGCCGGTGCTGTGGGGGTGCTGTGGGCGAAGCCACTGCTATGCTCCAGTTTAAACTGTCGACCAAAAATTTTATACAAAAAGAAATAGCAGCATTGGATGGTCGTGTTCCAACGGCAGAAGAACAAGCGCGTATCAATGCAAAGATTGAAGCACAGTTTTCTGATTTTAATGATCATGCCATTGATATCGCGCGCATAGCGGGGGGCTTTGCTGCTGCCCTTGCTGGTGGTGATGTCAATACTGGCGCTGATGCCGCAGGTAATGCTGCCGAAAATAATTTTCTTCCTGCGGTAGCAGCTGCTGTAGCGTTCATTGTGTCGCTTACGCCACAAGAGTTGGCAGCTCTGTCTCTTTTTATGGCTGGTGGAGCAACTATTGTTCAATCTCCTAACAATAGGACCGCTATAGCTGATTTCCTTACCTATTGGTTTGCATCGAAAAACTCTGCAGAAGATAGCGAAAAAACAAATCAAAACTCAAAAGAAGAAAAAAATAAAAATTCTCAGGCGAGTGGCAAAGACCCACAAAACAATAATGACGATGATAATGATGGAAAGGGTAAAAAGCTTAATAAAGGTAGGAAATATCATGATAAAAAACGCGATGAGAAAAAACAAGAATTAAAGGATGAAGGATGTAGAACATGCAAAACAGAAATAGTATTCAAAACTAAGACGGATAAGGGGGTAGTAAGATCTCGTGCGGATATTGTTTATATAGAGAATGGTAAAATAAAAATTGGCGAGGTAAAAACGGGGAAGAATTCTAAATTAAGTGAACAACAAAAGATTTTAAAAGAGGCATATAAAGAAGGAAATGCAGAGCCCACAAAAGGCAAATTTACGGAATTTCTTAAAGAAAACAAAGAGTTCTTAGAAAAATATCAAAAAGATTTCAAAGATTTTAAAGGAAGTAAGAAAGAATTGGAAAATGAGAATAGAAAATGGATTAAAGAACAATTGAATAATAAGTTAGACAAAACTGACGTTAACGTTTTTCATTATCCAGGACTTTTTGAATGAAAGTGAATAGCGATGCGAACTAAAGACGTGACAGAGATTTTAAAAACGCTTGGCTGGGAACCTTATCGTGCTGAAGATGGTAGTATGTTTGCGCATTATCATCTTCCCGATCGCATTGTAGGCATTAGTTATGATGTTGTAGATTATGGAGAGGATGGGGAAAAGTTTCGGCTATCGGCTGATCTTACCACTGCTGCTTATTGCCTTGCTTGGGAATATGCTAGTGGTGAAGTATCACAGGATAAGTATGAAGATACGCTGTTTTCTGCGAAAGAGGATTTCGATGTTACAGCTTCAGATCTCTCAGAAAGCCATGTTAAGGAATCTTTAAATAGGGTTATTGCTTGGGCGAAAGCACAAGATATTGAACAAAAATTACGTGAAAAAGCAGCCAATCATTCTGCTGTTGCAGAAGCATTACTTGGTGATATTGAGGCTTTAAAAAGTTCTAAGTTTACACCCCAATTACATGTACCAGAATTTTCAGATTACAAAACAATAGGGTGGATTGAGCGCCTCATTCTTTTTGCGCAAGCTTATAAAAACGGGGAGTTAGATGACATTTTAGCGCGTAAAAAAACTAAACAGTGGTCGATGAGTCTTACAGCAGCAACTCGCATTTTTAAAATTCAAGGGTGGTTTGCCACAGAGCTTGGGAAAATGTGGTTGGTTTTGCCGGATCGTTTTATTAAGTTAGATTTTGGCTTTGTACATCTCTATGATCAGTACAATATTCATCTCGAAGCTGAAATATCTAATGAAGAGATTTCTTTGGCTTGCTTGTATATTCATTTTTGTAGACAACGTAATCTTGTACGACCTACGGATATTTATCGATCTTTTAATACGATTGGAGGAGAGAATTTTCGTGGGGTTGATAAAGGAATTGATATTTGTGTAGAGGAATTGAATGAGCAAGAGTTGACAAAAATCTCTGAGCGGGTGATACAGTGGGCACGTGCCCAAGATTTACAAGCGTCAATAGAAAGCAAAACACGTGTTCAAAAGTATAGCTACAATATACGTATAGTCTGGCATTTGGCTTGTTTAGCGTTAACAGGTCGAATTGATATCCTGAAATCTTATCAAAATTTTCTGGAAGCTGGTACGATTTCTGAACATTTGGATGATAATGACGTAGAAAAATATGTTAACCATGCCGTTGAATTTGCTGAAGAACATCTGAAAATCCTTAATGAGCGAGAGGCAGCAGAAGCACATCTTAGTCCACAAGTTTTGATTACTTTCAATAAAGCTGCAGAGCAATTAAAAGAAATGGGTTGGACAGTTTATCGTGATACAAACTACAATCGCAATGCTTATTTTATAAGTAAAGACCGTATCATCAATATAATGTATAACCTTCAAAGTGATGAAGAAGAGCCGATTGTTGCATTTAAGGCTTCCCTTTCAACACTTGCCTTCTCTACTGCTCATAGAGAGATTTTCTATAATATGCCTCAATATATAGCCCTCAAAGAAGCAGAAGAAGTTTATACAGTTTCTACTACTGAATTGGATGAAGGCAAGCTAAAGCAGATTTGTACAGATATACTTGAGTGGGCTGAGCAGCAAAATGTCAATCAGATCATTTATGATTATGCGGCTTTTCCCCCAGACAGTGAACTTGATCTTGTAGCGCGTCACCTTATTGCGCTTGTTTTGATTGGGGATGTTGAAAAGCTCAAATCTTATAAGGAGAATTTTAGAAAGGGAAATCCTTTAGGTTTTGTGGAAGAAATCTCAAAATATAGAATTGATAATCTCCTCACTCTTGCACGGGGTTATCGAGCAGGTTTTCCGAAAAATGCACCGATTTTGAGCTTGGATCCGCAAATAGCATCTGTTGCTTCTAAAACAACTTCTGTTGAAGTGGCAGAGGAAGTGGATGAAGTGGATGACAATGATGATCGTCTCACCATGGAAAGTGCTCATGCACTTTTGAAAAGTTTAGGTTGGTCAACCGAGAAAATCAATGAGAATGATCATATGGCAAGCTATCAATTGGCTGATCGTGAAGTAGACATTCTTTATAACGACGAAATTGCCAAAGATTGTCCGCAATTTGATAGCGCCTTTTTGATTAGCACGGGCATTCTTTCCGCTGCTTGTAAATTCATTGATCCTACCTACACGGAAGATATTCCAGATATACAGCTTAATTTTGAAGCCAAGGGATTGGAAATCTTTGAACCAGAGGTCACTACGGATCGTTTAACACAGGCGCTTGATGATGCGCTAGAATGGGCGGTAACAGACATTGACCTTTCTAAAAGGCTACGCTTTGATTATGGCACTTCTCCTTGGCAACGGGATGCAACGTCTAAAGCAGATGATACGGATTATGCTTTGCTTCATCTTGGCGCTCTTGCCTTATTGGGCAATATTGAGACCTTACAATCTTATCAGCAAAGCTTTACGGCAGGTGATCACCTAGGCTTTGACGAAAGCATCAACAAAACCCACCTTGAACGTACATTAGCTTTAGCCAAAGAAGTAGCAAAGGTGAAGCAAGTGAGCTACGCTTTGATTGAACGGGTAGCAAAAGATTTTGATGATCACTCAGAGCTTTCTAGCGAGGAATAACCTCGCTCTTGGAAGGAGAGTTTATTTAAGTCTATTTAGAACAAAGAATAAATTGATTATTTTGAAAAAATTGAGGGGATTATGAATCATGAAATGGATAAAGAAAAAAAGTATGGGGGCAGCTGAGCCGGTGGAATTTAAAAGTCAAAAAGTTTATCAGGAAGATGAACTGTTTGAGCCCGAAACAGTTTCTTCTTGGAAAAAAGAAGGACAGATAGTAACGGGTACAAATGTGGAAAGAATGGTATCAGGAAGAGCACCTATTGGAGTCGATTTTAGACCTATTATGTTACATCCTGTGACACAAGAACAAGATAGTCCTCTCGTTGAGGTTCTCTACTCATTTTATCAAGGCAGGAGTTTGGTTGCTCCTATGAATCCAAAGACAAATTTTATCAGAAAAGTTATTTGTTGGATTTCAAAAAAAATTCCTAAGTAGGAAAAAAGAAAGAGTAATTATTGCAAATATTGAAATAATATCCCTAAAAGGCGCTCTCTAAACTTTAATGATCACCTCCTTTAATTCCATCATATATTGTAAATGCGAGATGATTGTACAGAGACAGATGAGAAAAGAGCTCCGTCAAGAACATATCTCTTATGATTTTATCAATCTCATCTCAATTCCATTGGCTATAGTAGAAAAAGATTGATCATTAGGAACACTCATTATGAGTAAAAACACGCTGTGACTTATGGAGAAAAATTTATGAAAAGTTATACTTTATCAGATGTTGCACAATATGTTGATATGCATAGTCATGTTATTAATTTTGGTACTCAAGATAATGCCCCTGATGATGTACGGATTAAAACAGCTGAGAACACTCTTGGTTTACAATTTACCTCTTCCTATAAGAATTTTTTAAAAAATTATGGAGGAGGAGAAATTGGAGGTGAAGAAATATTCAGTATTTATGAAATCTGTGCAGGTATTCCTGCTGGTGA
The DNA here is from genome assembly GCF_042196485.1 of Bartonella sp. AD24XZML. Classification (NCBI taxonomy): domain Bacteria; kingdom Pseudomonadati; phylum Pseudomonadota; class Alphaproteobacteria; order Hyphomicrobiales; family Bartonellaceae; genus Bartonella; species Bartonella sp. AD24XZML. The sequence continues at coordinate 44,518 of NZ_JBHIQH010000042.1, forward strand.
TATTGTTTACCGAAATTTGCTCGATAGAAGAGATGGCTTTACGTCCCCCAAACAACTTGTTATCTGCACAACTGATTTTGGTGAAACCTTTTATTTTGATTATATGCAGTTTCGGGATGGTGAATGCCCACTCTATCTCAAGTATACATCTGAAGATTCCGAATATTACGCAAGTAATTTTTATGAATTTCTCTGCAAAAGAATTAAAGAGTATGCAGGGGAAGATTCATGAAAACTTATACCTTAGATGATGTTATACAACTAGTTGATAAATAGAATAATTGCGATTTATTTCTTGTTATGAAAACATCTAAAAAGAGATTGATCATTATAAAGATTAGCAAAATCCCTTTTAATAGACCGTGTCAGTGTTGTCAGTTCTTTTTAGAGCCTATATTATTTTTTTTAAATGAGAGAAAATTAAAATCAATATATTTCAATATGTTAGTATTTTAATGATACAATCCTTATTAAGATACACCCCATAAATACAACTGTAAATATATATTTGTCAGTTATGTGTCAGTAAATTGAATTGACAAAATAGATTATTTTAGCGAGTGATTAAAATGTGCTTTATGAAAAGCATATGCTCCTTTAATGCCTTTCAAAAGATAGTTTGTAACTCATAAGAAATGCTATCAAGATCCTTATGGTTGTTAGTTTTGAAGATTTTGAGTATTTTGAGGGTTCCTTTTACTCCCCTTTATATATTTTTTTCAATAAAAAAATAAAAGTTATTATATTTCAATATATTAGCATTTTAGAGATACAATCTATATTAAGATGAAACCTATAAATACAACTCATGGTATATTTTTGAAGGTATTTTGAGGGTTTGAGAAACCTTCAAAACCTATAAGCAAAATGAATATATATATATAACTCTCTTAAACAAAGCTTTTGAAAAGGATAAAGCACTCATTTTAGATTACGGTATAATCTTTTAAAGGCAATGTAAAAAAATCTAATTCTATTTAAGAGTGGGTTTCTTAAAAGTTTTAAAGCAATCCAAATGAGAGTATTTAAAAGTGCAAATGATTTCTTTTTAGAATAACGCATATAAACACTCCTTTTAAAGATTGTATGTAATCAACTTAACAAGAGAGGTATAGATTATGGTTATAAGCTCTATACCCCTTGTGAGTTTAGCATGCCAAGTCTATTCAGTTTCTCTTATTTCTAATTTTGGTAGTTTTTTCACGATTTTCATTGTTTCTAAACTTACAGTAATAACCCTTTGAAACAACTCCAATGGATAAGCAGGATTTCCAACGATCTCAACAGCATAATGATTGGCATCATTAACAATACCACTCTTTTTATTTGTTTTTACACATTGACACCCCATACCCCATTCAAGAGCGGGCTTGCCATTGACGATATACTCATAAGCTTCAAGAGGGATATCTGTTATGGTAATATTGCTGTTATAAATAACAGTTGATTTATCCTTTTCCTTACTATTCTTAATTTTTGCGAATTTCATTTCAGTTACATAATAGAATTTTTCGAGATTAGAGATATCAGTTAATTTTGGATTACCCTTTTTAAAGGTCACTGGATAAGGCTCTACAGTTTCATAATTCACGTGCAAGTGACTGAGTTCACGCCCTGTTACAACGGAGCTCCGTTTTCGTATAAGGGGGTTAATTATCTTCAAAAGAATCAAAACGAAGCTTATTAAATCCATTTTGAACGAATTAAGAAAAAATGCAGAAAAATGCGAAAAAACGGATAATTTTTTTCAAAAAGTTTTTTAAATGCTGTTTATCCACAGCCCATGGCATAGGATAAGATCAGCAAACTAGTGAAATTTGCTGTTCGTTTTATGGAAAAAAGACAAATTTGATATGTGCTTTTAAGATATCATAATGAGTATTTTGATAGGTTTTATGAGTCACTAAAATAGTCTATTTTGTCAGTTCAATTTACTGACACAAACTGACAAATAATATATTATTGATTGTATTTAAGATTGTATTGTCGATATAGGTTGTATCGTTAAAACTATAACCTATTGAAATATAATGTTTTTAATTTTCTCTCATTTAAAAAAATAATATAGGCTCTAAAAAGAACTGACAACACTGACAGCACTGGACAAAACTCTTCTGTTCAGATCACTCAGATCATTGTCTTTGGAGAACGGTTGCTTAATGCGCTGTACAGAGAGTTTTGCCTATTTGAGTAGAAAGTTTTAAAAGAGGTTTCTTTATTGTTTTCTATGATGGTTTTTGACGACAGAATGTTCTTGATCGCATGATGTCTCGTTTATATGCGTGTTGAGTGGCTTAGAGGAGCTGGAGAGTGAATTTATCTCTAATTATTGATAAATATATTGTAGCATTAAACTGGGGATATTGAAAACTGGTGATATTGATGTATTAACCATTGACGGGCTAAACAGTTTTGTTTAGAGGTTTTTCTATATAAATGTGGGGGAGAGATCTTCAGCAATTAAAATAAAGCAGTTTTGGGTGTCACTTTTTGGGTCACAGAGGCATGTGCTTTTGTTAAAAGCGTTATAGGGCAGTGGCTGTTTTGAGTGGACTTGTTAGAGGTTCCATGAAGTTCTTTTAAAGAGTGCTTCTGGATAATGCAAAGCGGGGGCAATTTGTATTGTTATTGATATTTTTACGCCAAAGTTCTCTTTTGAGAATTTTTCGTGCCATTGTTGTTTTCTTTGGCTTGTTTACAGGTGTAAATGTTTATGCGCGCTCCTCAGCTATTTTTCATTCCCCAACCGATAATTTTTCTCGTAGGTATTCAGAAAAGCAGCAATTAGAAAGAATTGAGAAATTACAGTCTTTAACGCCTAAAAGGATCAAGACGCCTTCAGAGCAAAATCCAGAAATGCTTTTGGGTGGGAAGCAATGTTTTCCCATTCATGCTGTTGTTGTTGAGGGAGTGCACCATGTCAAAAAGCGCTCTATATCAGCCGTAACAGAGCCTTATGTTGGAAGATGTATTGGTCTTTTTGATATTCAGCTCTTAATCAAGAAGTTAACCAAAGTTTATTTGGATCAAGGCTATGTAACGGCGCGTTTTTACATTCCTGATCAAGATATCAAAAACAGCAAGACGCTCAAATTTGTTGTCGTTGAGGGCAAGCTCTCAGAGATTTACTATAATGGTTCACCGACGTCTCTTTATAATAATGTTGTATGGAGTGCTTTTCCTGGGCTTCAAGGTCATGTTCTGAACATGCGCGATATTGAACAGGGGCTTGA